>CALCRD010000333.1 GCA_937894355.1 uncultured Bacillus sp. | reverse complement strand
GGATCTATCAGAAGCTGAACGTTACCTCCCGTAAAGAGTTGCTGGTTTATGTCAAGATGATGAGAGAAAAAGACGTTTTATAGCCTATAATAATATATTAATTCTAGATCTACTTTAACTAATTCACTCTAAACAAAAACTCAACAAAAGGGTGGCTAACTCACGGTAAATGTGTCATTTTTAGACGAAAAAAAGCAGCAACCTAAGGATTGACTTGGCTGCTGCTTGAACCGAAAGATCTTTTAAGGCTAGGCTGGAACCATATCCTTTTGCGCTAATCTGATCAAATGGCGATGTTCGGCAATGGCCTTAAGAAATTCACTAGTGAAGTACCCCAAATCAGCCGCATTTCTAATGGTGACCACACCCATATCGGTAAAAAGTTCAGCTGTACTGTCTAGCGGTGCCAGCTTCACGCCAAGGATTTCTGACTTTTCAATAAGGTCAACCCCTTCATTACTGGCCGCTACAGCTTTTGCGTGTTTGAAGGCCTCATTAACAAAATGTAGGGCATCCCCTTGCTGAAGGAGGGTGTCGACCGCAGCCCGTCCACCAGGAATATAGACGGCATCAAAAACAACTGAGCTTGCGGTATGATAGATAGTTCCGGTTTACCTGTAATTGCCTACCGTCAACAGCGGTAATCATCCCCTGATACTTACTGATAATCTCCCAGTGCACACCAGCTTGCTTCAGGTTATCCATCACTTGCGTGATTTCCGGATAATTAAATCCATGATCCGTGAGGATCGCCACTTTTCTGGTGGCTGGTGTCTTCACTGTGTTTGCTTGACTAATCGCTGGAGAAGAACCGGTCACACCAGTACCTCCAGGTGCCTGGGGTGGGTTGGCGCCGATCCCCATGGCGATTTGTTTGGCCAGTTCACCGTCGACATTATTAAACATATCCACCAAACGCTGGCGAATTGACATACCCAGCACATTTCCTAATTCAAAATGGAAAGCATCGATGATATGTTGCCGCTCCGGCGGGGACATGCTGTTCCAAAACAGGGTAGCTTGCCGGTAAAAATCTTTAAAACTCTCACTGCGCTGTCTGACCTTATACCCGTCCACCTTTTCCATGTAATGCACATAACCGCCTTCCCTTTCGCCGGCTGGCTCAGGGCTATTGGCCCGCAAGGAATTGGGTGAATAGCTTGTTACTCCCCGGTCAATCGTCATGCGATGCATCCCTTCCCGCTGGTTGTTATGGACATCCGCCAGCGATCGATTAATGGGGATCTCGTGGAAGTTAGGCCCACCAAGGCGAATCAATTGGGTGTCTAAATAAGAGAATAACCGCCCTTGGAGGAGAGGGTCATTGGTAAAGTCGATCCCTGGCACCACATTGCCAGGGTGGAAGGCAGCTTGCTCCGTTTCGGCAAAGAAGTTATCGACATTGCGGTCTAGCACCATCTTCCCGATTAACTTTACCGGGACTTGTTCTTCCGTCCAAAACTTAGTAGCATCCAAAATATCAAAGTCAAAATCAAACTCCTGGTCCTCTTCGATCATCTGCACACCTAATTCGAATTCAGGGAAATCACCTTTGTTGATCGCGTCCCATAAATCACGTCTGTTAAAGTCCGGATCCTTACCCGCGATCTTTTGCGCCTCATCCCAAACTAGGGAGTGCACTCCTAAATTAGGTTTCCAGTGAAGTTTATAAACCGAGCTTTACCTTGTTCATTCACAAAGCGGAAGGTGTTAACACCAAACCCCTCCATCATGCGGAAACTGCGCGGAATAGCACGATCGGCCATTAGCCACATGATCATATGAGCGAGTTCCGGGGTGTTGACCACAAAATCCCAAAAAGTATCATGGGCGGCCGATGCCTGAGGAATTTCATTATGTTGCTCCGGCTTGATCGCATGGATCACATCTGGGAATTTAATCCCATCGTGGATAAAAAACACCGGCATATTGTTGGCAACGAGATCGTAGTTCCCTTCTGCGGTGTAGAATATGGTAGCAAATCCTCGCACATCACGAACAGTATCAGCAGATCCCCGGGAACCGACCACGGTGGAAAATCGCACAAAAACTGGAGTTTTGACTGCAGGATCCTGTAAGAACTTGGCCTTGGTATACTCGGTCATGGGCTCATAAACTTGAAAATAGCCATGGACTCCAAAGCCGCGCGCATGGACGACCCGTTCCGTAATGCGTTCGTTGTCGAAATGAGTGAGCTTCTCCCGAAAATGGAAATCTTCCATCAAGGTTGGGCCACGCCACGCTCACCTGCCTTTAGCGCGTCGTCGGTATGAGAGATGCGTAACCCTTGGTTCGTGGTAAGTTTCGTATTGTCATGATCCACCTTGAACTCAGCTAGCTGTTGTTGCTTGGATTTTTCGTTTATTTCAGCCATCTTGTCATCTCTTGAATATAGATCTTACACAAGCTAGTTTTACCAAGGACGATCCATTTTCTGTTGAGCGGGTTACTTCTTATTCCGTGCTTTTTTCACCCTCTCTTGAACGTGTTCCACTATGAAATGTGCCTCGTCCCGTTCGTAACTGGCATTATATCAGGCAAATTCTCCTTCCTTGAGGTGGTACCAATCTTAACAAACCTGGATTAACCCTCTAAAACGCGGCCTAACTCTTCTCGTACCTCATCAGAAATATCAGCAAGAATATCAAATCTTGTCGTGTGCCTTTTCTTCACTTATAATAAATGTGTATTATGTGAAGGGGGGTTAACGATGAATTTAGGCGCAAAACTAAAGGCTTTACGAGAACGCGAAAACATGTTGCAAAAAGAGGTTTCTGACCATTTGAAAATTGACCGCAGCACTTACGGGAAATACGAAACGAACGACAGCTCGCCCGATTACGACAAGCTGCTTAAATTAGCAGATCTCTTCGGCGTATCGGTAGATTATTTGCTTGGCAGAGGCAACCCATGCCCTAACTATGACACCAGAATACAAAGTTTAACGGATGACAAAAAACGTATATTAGATACAGTTCTGCAGGAATTGGAACGTTCTAACAGGGAGCAAACCGCCATGGGGGAGTAGGTACGGATCGATCAGATGGAGATCGGGGTACCGAATTACCGACAAGGGGGGATTTATTGTGGGAGCAACACTAGCCGACCGACTTAAAACACTAAGAAGCGGGAAAGGAGAAACCCAAGACAGAATGGCAGCACTTCTAAATGTTAAACGGCAGACTTACAGCGCATGGGAGCGGGATGTTAGCAAGCCTGACGCCGACACGATTGTATTCCTAGCTAATTACTTCGACGTAGACACGGATTATATTTTGTGCAAATCTGATGTCCCCCGCAAACCCACCAATATGTATGACATTAGAATAGATATGCTGCACGCTGACAAAAAGCGCATATTAATACTGTCTTGCAGGAATTAGAGCGTTCTGATAGGGAACAAACTACCGCGGGGGAGTAAATACGGATCGATCAGATGAAGATCGGGGTGATGTTTTTCTTTATACCCCGCTACTTCCGGGAGATTTTTACACATTTGCTGTCACAATTTTCAATAATGCCTATGTAAATTCATTATAGGAGGGGATGATATGAAACGTCCTAACGGTTTCGGAAGCGTTTATCGCCTTCGGGAGAACCTTCGAAAACCGTAGGTTGCACGAAAAACGTCCGATTTACTGATAGCGGCAAGCAACAACGGTACATTGTTGGCTATTATAAAACACGTTCGGGGGCATTGGAAGCACTTTCGGAGTACAACAAAAATCCGATTGGTTATGCCCGAAAAAGCTAAAACGCTCTGCGTTATACTGTTTAATTGGGCAATCCGTGACGAGATAGTTAAGACAAACCACGGATCGATGGTTGTTTAACTGAAAGGGTGGTGTGGATTGTGTTTTCACAACAAATCAAAGCATTACGGACAGCAAAGGGGCTCTCTCAAGATAGGCTCGGAAAAATTATCGGTCTCTCGCAACAAGCCGTAGCGAAGTGGGAAGCAGGGGCATCAGAACCAGACACTGAAACGCTTTTAAAATTATCTGCGCTTTTTCAGGTTTCTGTTGATTATTTGCTTTGCAATGCTTCCGTGACGCCAGGACATCCTATTTACGATCCGAGAATTTTAAACTTGCCACCCGACAAAAAACGCATATTAGATACTGTCTTGCAGGAATTGGAGTGCTCTAACGGGGAGGAAGCGGATGTGGGAAAAAGGAGGTGTCCGGCGTGGATTTCGGGCAAAGATTGAAGGAGTTACGTATTAAGCATGAATTAACCCAGCAAGAGGTTGCAACGTTTTTAAAAGTCGGGCGCGCAACAATTGCTGGCTATGAAACCAAAAACAAGCAGCCTGATTTTGAAAAAACCAAATTGCTGGCTAGATATTTTAATGTATCAGTTGATTTTTTACTTGGAAACGATGATGCTTACCCTGACTATGACGCGAGAATACTAGGCTTGCCGAATGACAAAAAACGTATATTAGATATGGTCTTACAGGAGCTGGAACGCTCTGACAGGGAACAAAGTGCCGTGAGGGAGTAGGTACGGATCGATCAGATGGGGATCGGGGTGTGATATTTTTCTTTTTACCCCCCTACTTTCGGGAGATTTTCAAACGTTTACTCCCACAATTCTGAATACTGCTGACGTAACATTTGGGTAAATTAATTATGGAGGGGGTTAAGCGGTTTGGAAGAGGTTTGGGGTTTTAGAGAGGGAACCGATGCGCTATATCAAAAAAGCCATTTACAGGAGATTGTAGACGGAATGGTAGGCGAAGGGTTAAGCCGGTCGACATTATAGAAGGCCAAAACCCTTTGTGTTATTCTTTTCGATGATGCCATGAGCGACGACATTATAGATAAGAATTATGCCAGGCTAATAGAATTACCTGCAGCACGAAAAGCCAAGAAAGAAACGTTTACTGATATTGAGATTAAGAAACTGGACAAGCTGGCCGAAAGTGACATTTGGGCAGGCACAATATTAATTCTTATTTATACCAGCATGAGAATAGGAGAATTGCTAAAATTAACTAAGTTCAGTATTAACGGTTGGATCATCACAGGCGGGGATTAGTGGTTTTATTTTACTTGAACCGGCACGATCCGATCTCGGCCGAATTTATCTTGTTATGCACCCCGTCTTGATCTATTCTCGCTTTATGAGTAAAGTGTAGCAAGGAGGGGGATTTATGAACATCGAACTGTCTTTGGGCGAGAAAATTCGCCTTTTGAGGAAAGCTAACAAAAAGACACAAAGAGACTTGGCCGATCTCTTGAGGGTTTCTGACAAAACATTAAGCAAATATGAGTGCAATAGGATTATCCCCGATATTAATATCTGTAAACAGCTTGCAATAATATTTGATGTCTCATTAGATGCGTTACTGCGTGACAAGACAATGGTGGACATGGAGACTGCCCTAGAGAGTAAACCGAACCGCCAGGAGCTAAACTATGATTCACGGATTAGCAACCTGCCAGACAGTAAAAAGCACATTATAGACACCGTACTCGTGGAACTGGAAAGAACAGGTGAAGAGCAGTCTGCCGTGGGGGAGTAAATGGTGAGGATAGGTAAAGAGGTGATAGTTTTCTTTTTACCTCGCTATTTTTGGGAGATTTATAAACGCTTGCTGCCATAATTTTCGACCACTAGGAGACGCCAAAGCAACGACTAAAGATATTCAAGAGCTTATGGGTCATAGCGACTATGTCACTACCGCAAACACCTACACCCATCCAGATATTGGGAATTTGCGGAAGGCAATCGAATCAATCTAGTGTTAGCTACTTGTTAGCTACCCGGCTAATTTGAGCGGTTTTCGGCCAGATGGCAAATGATGGTTACAAAGCAAAAACCCCGCTACTGCGGGGCTTTTCATTTTTGTTTTTGGTGGAGATGAGGAGGATCGAACTCCTGACCTCTTGAATGCCATTCAAGC
>CALCRD010000332.1 GCA_937894355.1 uncultured Bacillus sp. | reverse complement strand
TCACCTACACATAGAAAAGCCCCGCTATCTCTAACAGGGCTTTGATAATTAACTTTGCGGCACTTTTCATCATCTCCATGATACCATAAAACCTACCCTAAATCGTATCAAAAAAGTATCAAGTTAAAACATATAACGCTATCGCTAAAGCCGCTTCTGTCGTAAGGCATAGGTCGTTTGTCGTTGGTATCCGCGCCATCTTAGTAAAGTCGGATCGCCTTAATGTCGTTCGTTCGCCACCAACAGCGATATAATCTATGTCCTCGCCCTCGTACGATTCTATTGGCGGTAGGCTTTTCGTCACCTCTAGCCCTAGAATGTTTCCCGACTCAATCTCTGCAAGGCTTTCAATCTCATGTAGTCTGACTTTACCTGCGGCAGAAAACAAACTCCCGTTCACTTTCCCGGTACAATTTAGGCAGTGTATGTCATACACTCCAAAGCTGTATGCTGTCCTAATCGCCCGGTTGAGATTACGACCGACACCGATCAGGATTATCCCTTTCACTCCAGCAACTCCTTTCTTACTGCCTCCCAGCCCGGAAAGCCGCCAACTACTCTGTCGTCAATGTAAACCGTTGCCACTATCTTTTGAGATGTTTTGTATTTCATCGGGTGGATGTTATCATTTACTGCGTCAAACAGGTGCATTATTCCATGTCGTTCTAGATAGTTGGTCGCTGCCTTTAGATTTCTCCCTGCCCTACAAGTCCATAAAACCAGCTTCCATTTAGCGTCTTTCAGTGCATATAGGGTATCGATACACTCTTGGGTTGGCGGGTCGTATTTATTGCTTTCCACCGTCGGTTTTATGGTTCCGTCGAAGTCAATCGCCGCAATCTTATATCGCCTTTTCATAGTCTCCTCCTTACACGAAATAACCAAACTCCGGGAATCTTTTGACAAGCTTGCGCCAGCCTTCGGGGTTGTCTCTTTTGACGTCTGATAAAGCGTATTGCCGTACCGCATCGCCTGTTAGTCTCGCTGTGGTTCTTGCTCCCATGCCGTGATTATGATACTGCCGGAGGAACGGGATGTTGTTTGTGATAATGTACGCTCCGATGTCGTCGGTTGTCCATCTGGCCAAGGGGCAACACCGGATAGCGTTGCCCCTTTTTTTGTTCGTTTCTTTGTATTGATAGCAAAAGGGCGGGAGTCCTTCTGTTTGATGGCGAGCGAGGGAGAGTTGTCTTTTGGGGCTTTCCTCGATCCTAAGCCCCATAAATATCCCGTCCCAATCGCCTCTGTTCAGAATTTCCATGTCGTGCCTACCGGCTTTTCTCTGTTCCGTCCAGGTTGCGTCTTTCCATTCTTCGCTGAACACCCGGTCGATTAGTATTTCTTCGATGGTCGCGCCCCGCGCCTTGAACCAGTTGATTACATCATCGACATTATGCACTATTCTGGTTTCGCCCGAGGACAAGAACCGTAAAGGCATATTTCTTTTTTGTAATACTAGGTGGGCTAGCGTTGACGAATCTTTCCCGCAAGAAAAGGCAATATACGGATATTGCAGGAGCGGAAGAATGTTCTCGATGATTGTTTTTGCCTCGTCCAGTCGCTTTAAGTATCTCCTGCTCTTGCTATGTAAAGTATATCGCTCAATCTGCCAGCCTTGCATTGCACGCCAACCTTTCATCTCCTGGTAGTTTCGCCCGTTTCCATTGCCACGCCAACCAATACGGAGGCCTGATCCCCATCTCCATATCGCCTTCCGGATCGGGAATGGCCCGGAGGTGAGAAAGATCCTCCGGCCACTCTTCGACTGTCCATCTTTGTACTCTGCCTAATCCTTGGCTTCGTTTTTTGCCGATGTGGGTTATTTCGCTGACTAGTAACAGAACTTCTTTTAAATCGCCGACCGCATACCATTCCAGCTTTGGTAAAAGATAGGTTACGAGCGGCATCCGGTAGTTTTTATAGTGACCGCTTTTAACGTCAACCCGGCCTCGCCGCTTTTCAAAATCAACATACTTTGCTCCAAGTTCAGTGTCAAAGCGCTTATGCCAATGCAGGATCTCTTCGCTTTTCGGCTCTCCACAAGCAAACGAGCAAGCCCAATACCAGTCGTCGCCTTCGCTGCGTTTTTCAAAAGGTAATTCTGCATAAACCACGTTTTCATAGTCGATAATCGGCGTATAGGCTAGGTCTGGTCTGTTTTTATGGATCCAGATTGATGCCATGATTGAATCAAGCGGCAAGTACAGATCTGTTGTTGCTACTTTCCCGGTTTGCATGTAAGCAGTAATTTTTAGTGGCTTCATTTTGCCACCTCGCCGGAGATTGCGTGAGTTAATCCGCTTCTGTTTTCTTCGAGATAGGCGGCGTATTGATTTAAAAATTCATCGTATTTTGCTTTGGCTTGTTTGGCTGATTCCCCAAGCAGGCATTTGTCGTCAATGCTAATAAATTGCTCGCGTTCTCCGTTTATGATTATGTTCATTTCTGCTTTAACCTTCCCCATGCCGATCCGGTTTTGTCCGCCGATAAATGGTTTTTCTGCCCATTTTGTAATTGATGCCGCCAATGCCCCTAGTTCGATTTCGCTTAAATCCTTAAAGAATGTTTCTTGCCACAAGACCGATCCGCGCTGCATGGTTTCAATGGTGTATCTCATTTGTTGTGGGCTTTCTTTCTTTTCTTTTTTCTTTTTCTCGCCCGGATCGGCAAGCAGGGTCATCTGCTGCCCCTCGATCATTAGCTGATCTTCGGTTTGCAGGTGTTTTCTTAAAATATCGTCTTTTGCATCGTCTTTCCGGCTATAGTTGACCTCGGTGGTCATTTGTTGACTTGCCAGTTCCCTGTTCCCTTGCACGTGTTCTGGGATGATGTGGGAGGTCTCTCTGCAGACCGGTAAAGCCTCGCCAACAGATAGTTTTCCGACTAATATTTGGTTGCCCACTCCACCGCCAAACAACGATAGATGGGGTATTTGCTCCCTGATTCGCCTTGCCTGGTCGATGTCGATTGACTGATCGCCGCCAATTGCTCCACCGGAAAAAAGGAGATAAAACATGTCAAGTGGGATTTGCAGGATGTTTATGCCGCCAAGCTTTTCAAGCATATATTCCGCGCCTGTGTCCCTCCACATTCCGCGTAAGGCATTACCGCTATAGGCAAACACTAAGACCGGGTTTCCGTTGGCGTCTAACATGTCCTGTTCTGCTAGAAATGATTTTGTCCCGATGCTCTCGCCAATATGTGATAACGGACTTAATAGCGTAAATGTCGTCTCAATTCTCCCATTCATTCCTCTTCCTCCTCGTCTTCCTTGATAATTCCACTGACCTCAAGCGGCCTTTCTCTTTCCAGTCGGTCGCGAACTAAGGCAATTACCCATGATGTCTTTTTGTATAAGATATCTAAAACTGTCTTGTGATCTATTTCCTCAAGAATCTCTACCCAAAACTGCCTTCTGCCTTTGTCTTGTTTTTGGATAATCTCCCCCGTTTCTCGATTAACCGCCATCGCCACTGGGCTTAGCAATGCTTCCTCATCGGTCGCCATCCATTTTGGTTTTAGTGTCGAGCACATTAGTCTTGGCTTTAGTTTTTCAATAAAATCATGGAGATCCATAGCTCGTTTTGCGCTGCTCTTGGCCGCTCTTTCGATGATCCCCCACATATCTGGGGTTACTTTAAATCGCTTGATGTCGCGACTTCGGTAAATGCCGTAAACTAACAAGGCACCCAATGCCGCGTTCTCGTCCTGAGTTTCGAACCCGTAATACATCTCATTTCCCCCTTTCCCTTTTTGTCACGTCGACAAAGCCGTGTTTGATTAGGAGCCCACAAAAGGGTTCGGGCTCCATCTTGCTGTAGAGAGACAGTTCCTCCAAAAAGTCTTTGAAGTGACGGAAAAGGATAAAAGCATCCTCACGAAACTCCAGTACACACTTCCCGTCTCTCCATGTTGCCGTCGCTTCTGCGACCACCCCTTTAAGCTTTTTGTTTTTATAAAGTTCCAATGTTATTTGCTCCTCGTAATCCTCGTCAAAAGAATCTGCCCACCAGCTTTCAGACTCTATCGAAAAGGTTTTAATCATTTTCTTTTCCCTTCTTTCTCTTTTTTCAATCTCGTTTTTCGTGCTAATCCCGTAGCGCATTTCTCTTCAACCCCTTTCCGCTTTTTAAAATAGTCACTACCGCGTTATCTCGGACAACCGCCCGGAATTTCCACTCTCCTTTCACTCTAATGATTTTTGCGCCCGTATGATTTTCCTTGATACTTTCGATGTCGTTTTCCAGACCCTTAATTATTGCCGCTAACGCTTCCTCGTAAGTCATGTTCCATGCCATCCGCTTTACAAATTGTCGGACTGCATGAGGTGTAATAAAATATTCTCCTGCTATCATTTTTCCTCCCTCTGCTTGTCTGTGCTGCTTCTTTTTTTGTCCATCTCGATAATCCGCAGTGCCGTAGAATACCCCTTTTCAGCTAATACGCGTCTTTGCTCTCTTGTTTGTTTTTGTTTTTTCGCTTTCCTTCGAGCTTCTTTTTCCAAGCGTAGTTTTTCGCGTAGCTTTCTCTTTTCTGCCCTTTCCTCTTTTTCCCTCTCCTGCCTTTCTTCTATTTCAAACCATCTTTTGCGCTGTTTCCTATAATCTTTTCTCCACTTCCTATCAATTTCTTTTGTAATCTCCGCTTCTTGTACCCGTTTAGCAGACACTTCCCCGAAGCGAATTATTTTAGCAAAATCTTTTTCAGGTATGTTTTTTATAGTAGCAGGCGTAAAGTCGTAACAGCCTAAGTTGGTAGCTGTTGGTGGAGAAAATAGGCCCGTTTCCTTCCACGCCTCTCCGCGTGCCCTAACGTCCACTCTATTCTCTAAATCGTCGAACCGTGCTCCGATCCCTAAATATTTTATCCCGTATTTTTCCAGAACTTTTCGCGACTCCTCTTCTCTTTTTGCCCAATACTCTGCTCTTCTTTTGGCAGCGCATAAAGGGCACCCTTTTCTTTTTGACATTCCCTTGTCCTCCCTTGCGTTACTTTTCCTCCCTTTGTGCCACAAAGAGCACTAGCTGAAATAGGCTGCTTTTGCGTTGCGGTGCGATGGTTGATTCTAATTGCTCCCATCGTTCCATGCCGAAGTCTTTAATCCGGTGGCTTTGGTAGTTGCCGCTTTCGATCTCGGCTTTTGTAAATGTTTGATACATTTCTTCGATTGGTTCTAGTAGGCTTTTGACCTGCTCCGGGCTGGCTATCACATCAAAGTTATCCATCCTGACCGCAAATCGTTTGTTTGATAGATTTACTTTTGCTTTGAAATGTAGCCATCTTTGACCGGATTCTGCGACACATAACAGGAACGGTGGTTCTGGCGGGTTTAATAGTGTTTCGCGGATCTGTGGTCGCGATGAGTGGTATAACCTGTTGCTTGTCGCTAGTATTGAGTAGTTTCTAAGCTCTCGATAAGACAACGCCCAAGAACAATGTTCGCAAACTACATCTGACCAGGGAAGGGCTGCTAAATCGTGATCGGTAAAGGTTGGTTTAATGATCTTCTTTTTCGGAAACCCTTTTGTGGTTTCACAACCACAAAGCCAACACCTCCCTAATTCGTCGCCAACATCAAACTCATATTTAACTTCCTTTTCGCTTGGCGTTATTACAATCGGCGTTTTCTTTGCCGCTTCGTAAATCAATTTCACTGCACAGTTCACGTCTTTTCACCTCCTCTAATAACCCCGCATCCCTCGCCGCTCTTAAAACTCTGTTCGGGTTGAAGCAAAAACTAAGTGCTTTCAGTACAGCTTGTTTTTCCGGATCGCTTCTTATTGCTTTCCGTCGTCTGCAAAAGAATATTTCGATTGCGTTTTCCGTTCGTCCTAATCGTTTGGCTATGTATTCGTAGTTTTTGCCCATTGAGTACCATTTAACTGCCAATTCTTTTTCCCTCTCGGTCCAAGTCCGTGATGTCCGTCGCCTTAGCCCCTGTTTTGTAATGTGCCTTGATATTGTCATATGTGAACGGCCTAGAATTTCTGCACATTGCTTTATTGTGAATTTTTGTATCAATAACGGCAAGACTCGCTCTTCTCTAGTAGTCCACGGCCTTCTTTGCTCTCTTATTTTTTGCAATTTATGCAATTTGTCGGGCGTTACGGTTGGAACTATTGGCCATTCTTTTCCTTCTTCATCGACAACCGGAAAACAGAAACAATATTCTTTGTATGTTCCGCGATAGACGAGGGAAAGCTTGCCGTGCTTCATTTTTGCATTAATTGGTAACCCATCTTTGTTATAATTTAGCTGGATGATATACATAATTTCCTCGGGCGGGAGGTTGGCGAATCTTTCCTTAAAGCGCTCTATAGCGTGTGGTGTTACGTAGCATGGTTTTTCAAATTTCATTTTTCTCACGCCCCCATTAGCTGCGCGTTCCCGCCCTGCTCCATCTCTCATCATAAACCCCGTACACCTTCGCGAACTTTGATATTGCCGCATCTCTTACCCGGTAAAACTTGTTCCGGTTACCGTACCGCATATAATCTGCCGTCTCTTCGTTAGTCGGTTCGCACTCGCCCATATAGCGATATTCCATCAGCCGGCGCTCTTCTTGCATGCACATCGCCAACCCCGCCTCAACGTTTGCAATCCTCCGCTGCAAGTTAAAAATAGCCTCTTCTATCTCCTGTAGCTGCGCTACTTTTGAGTAGGTCGGATCTCCAGCGTGGCTACCTTTCACCGGCTCGTTTGCGGGTTGGCGGGTTCGGTGGTAGATGTCCTCTTTGTCCTTTTTGAGTTTTTCGAGCTGGATCTTGTTCTCTCGATATGCTCTCAGTTCGTTGATAATCACGCTTTTTACGTCCCATGGTATTTTCATCCCCTCACCTTCCTTTCGCCTGCCAGGTTGCCGTATTTTTTAAACCACTGTTTCATCGACGCGGTTGCTATGCCGCACCTTTTAGCAATCTCCGCGATCTC
>CALCRD010000331.1 GCA_937894355.1 uncultured Bacillus sp. | reverse complement strand
GAGTCTCCCCTGCCCCGTACTCCCGCAGGAGTCTTCGTGCCTTCCACTCCAATCATCAATGTTCAATAACACGGCCTTTTTTTTAAAAAAATAACACTCTTAACTGCAAATATTAAAATGCGCTATACTAGATTGCGATAATCTTGTTGACGCAGCGCTTCATATATCAGAATCGCTGCTGTATTCGATAAATTTAACGAACGGATATTTCCATTCATTGGAATTCTCAAGCAAAAATCTTTATTTTTTGCAATTAGATCCTTTGGTAATCCGGTAGTCTCTTTACCAAACATAAAAAAATAATCCGCTTGTTGATCACTATAATCAAAAGTAGTATGGGGTTTTACTCCAAACTTGGACACATAGAAAAACTTGCCCCCAGCATTCTTTTCATAAAATTCTTCTAACGAATCGTAATAAACGATATTTACAAATTGCCAATAATCTAATCCTGCTCTTTTCAGCATTTTATCATCAGTAGAAAATCCCAGTGGCCGAATTAAATGAAGCGTTGTATCAGTTCCTGCACAAGTTCGGGCGATATTTCCCGTATTGGCAGGTATTTCAGGTTGGTATAAAACTACATGCAATCCCACAATTTTTCACCTCAAAAATTAAATCTAACTGCTATTATACCACTGACCACCATTGATTCAAGAAGGTTTCCCTCATTGCTCATCATCAATCGAGTAAAACTTATATTTAATATTAGGAGTGTAAGCAGTAGAATCCTCATAAGCCCAATACCTCTGTCTACTATTATACGTATGGGCATTAACTAGCGGCATTCCATTGGCATCTTTTCCGGTCACAATCGTGTTATGATCAAAACGACCATCACCCTGGAAATCATAACAAATGACATCACCGAATATTAACTGCTCTGGATTCGAGACTACTCTGGCTTGTAAACCCGTTTTTGAACTACCTAAGAAATTTTTCAGAGAATTTGCCACAGCCCAACTATAACTGTAATTCTGCCCTCGCATCCACCACCCCTTACCGCGATTAGGATACCCCATCATCGGCGCTCCCCCCTGATGGAGGCATTGCGAAATGAAATTGGTACAATCATTTTCAAAGTTCTTATAAGCCGGGTTATAAGTGTTCCACCATCGTTCCGCATATTGAACAGCCTTCAAGCGGTTATATCTAAAAGACAATCTTTCACGAGCCGTTTCTACTCTTTCTTTTGTCTGAAATGCGGTCCCTTGACTATGCTCCCCATTACCTCGAATCGTAATAAACGGCTCATTTGCTTCAACAGTTTGTGTGGCTCTAAATGCATCAATCGCTGGATTAAATTGCTCTAAACCTTGCTGAGCAGGCAAATCAACTTTATTCAAACGATCATAGAACGGGTCGACTGCCACGTCCTCAATCACGTGATTATTAAAAAATAAGGCCTTTCTTTCTTCAATTTCTTCTTCTATATACATTAGTTCTTCTTGTTTAATTAAATAAAGATAATGAACAGAATAGCAGACAGCTGTATTTTCACCCTCAAGCTTCGCTTCTGTAATCCACCCTTGAGCACGTACCTTAACGATTTCGGCACCCCGTTTGGCATTAGATTCCTTTTTGCGCTCTATTTTTTCACAAGGATTCTCACTTCGATTATGACTTACACATTGCTGAACTCGTCCCTGCACTAACTGTTGCAACTGCAATCGCATCAGAACCCCTCCCTTCATAACCATATTTATGAAAAAAAGAGGGAATTAGCACGCCTTATCCAAAGAGTTTTGCCAAGCCCGGTATTTTTGCTGAAAAAATAAGGATGGGGATTCGGGATGGGTTCCGGTGCCTACTTTGGTAATAAGTAGGAAATCTCCGCTATTCCTCTCGAAACCTAGCTCGATTCCGTATTTAAGCTGAAAAATTCCGCTTATTTTACCTCTGCTGAATCAAGTTAAGCACCCGGTGGGATAAATAGACGGAGGAAATCCGCTTAATTAGCAATTAGAACAACAAATAGGTTAAATAGACGGAGAAATTCCGCCTATTTAAGCGAAAACCGTGAAAATGGGGGATTTTTAAGGCGATAAGGGGAAATTCTCCGCTTATTTCCCCCGAAACGAGCTCGATTCTGTGTTTAACCGGAAAATCTCCGCTTATTTTACCTCTGCTGGTCCAAGTTAAGCACCCGATCTGATAAATGGACGGAGAAATTCCGCTTAATTAGTGATTTACGGAGTTTTTCAGCAATATGTAAGACTTTCTTGGTTTTATGTCCGACTTTTTGCATAGAATGTCCGACTTTCAAGGGTAAATGTCCGACCTTCCGCATAGAATGTCTGACTTTCAAGGGTAAATGTCCGACTTTCCGCATAGAATGTCCGGCCTTTCGATGGAAATGTCCAAATTCTTAGAGCTATGTCCGACTTACCCCTTATATGTCCGATTCTTTAGATTTTTGAAGCAACATGCGATACAAACCACTGTTAATTCACTGACAAACACTATCGTGTCAAAAATCTAATCATACTACGGTTGATATGCTAAGAAGTTCATAAAGAAAGACCTCAATAATAAGAGGTCATTAGTTTTAAAATCTCTATTCTTCTTCAATTTCCAACTGTTTGTAATAGTCATCTACAATCGGATGAATATCTGGGTTTGAATCATAATGGGTATTGCCAATTTCACTCAGTGTGAAACTAAATTTTCTTTCACTATCAAAAAGAGTAATACCATATCTCCACCCAACACGTTTTTCTTGATTATCTTGAGGAGTAAACTCTATATCTTTGATTTGAGATATAAATTCATCAATTTGTTCATGCTTAGTTATAATTTTTGAAGAACCAGTTGAACCGTCTTGAATGATAACTTTATCTATATTTTCAATTTTTGCATCCTTATAAAATTCTTCTAATAATTGTGTTTTTCCATTGGTACAAGCAGAAACCAAAAATGGACTTAACAACAAGATTAGGAACAAAGACTTTTTCATTAAGCCACCTCCTAAATGTTTCTACTTTCAATTTTTTAGACGAACATAAATGCAAATGGTTACATTTTTCTATGAAAGTTCACCTATCGTGATAGGAAGCGAAACCCGGTAAATGAAACTAGTCCATCCTCTTTTGAATCGCTATCAAGCTTTTTTCTATATCAGCTAAAACTATAGCTTCGCTCTCAGAGTCTTTTGCCTTATTTAGTAAATCCAATGCCCTTTGTCCGCCAATTTTTCCAATTGCCCAGGCAGCGGTGGCACGTAATTCGAAACGAGAGTCAGTCAATAATACTTGTTCGAGTTCTGGTAGTGCCGTCTGATCCTTAAAGTGAGCCAAGGCGATAATTGCATTCCGTTGAATCGGCTTTTTCCCGCGCCAGGAACCTGCCAAATTGCCGAACTTTTCCTTAAACTCACGGTTGCTAAGGGTTAGCAATGGCTTTAATAATGGCTTTACCATTTCTGCTTCGGCTTCCATTTCTGTGTGATGGTGAAAATCCAATCCTTTATTTTCAGGACAGGCGGTCTGACAAGAATCACATCCGTAAATCCGATTTCCTAATTTTTCACGGAACTCCTCAGGAAGAATTCCTTTGGTCTGGGTTAAGTAGCCGATACAGCGTTGGGCATTGATTTGCCCACCCTGAACCAGCGCTCCAGTTGGACAGGCGTCAATACACTTGGTGCATTCACCGCAGCGGTTTTCCAAAGGTTGATCGGGCTCAAAGGGAATATTGGTAATCATTTCACCCAGGTAAACGTATGATCCAAATTCTGGGGTAATGACGCCACAATTTTTCCCGCTCCAACCAATTCCAGCTCTTTCGGCAACTGCTCTATCAGCCAATTCCCCGGTGTCCACCATCGATTTACATTTGGCTTGAGGGATTCTTTCCTGTAAATAAGATTCTAACATTTTCAGCTTTTCTTTTAAAAGAAGATGATAATCAGTTCCCCACGAGGCTCGGCAAAAAATTCCTCTCCATTCACCCGATTTACTTTGAACGCGATTTGTCATTTTGGAGGGATAGGCTAAAGCAATCGATATGATGGATCGAGATTCGTTCAATAAGAGTGCAGGATTCGTCCTTTTTTCTAAATCAGGCTCTTCAAATCCTGATTGGTATCCTAAATCCCTTTGGAGTTCGAGTCGATTTTTCAATTCAGCAAATGGCGAAGCTGTAGTAAAGCCAATTTTATCGATTCCAATTGATTTACTGTATTGAATCAATTCTTTTTTCAATTGTTGAAAGTCGCTCATCTATCCCCCTCCTTTTCCTCGAAATAAAAAAAATCATCCTTTTATGATAAACCATTGTACCTCTAATCGGGGCAAGAAATCCCTGGAAGTTTGGTTAAAAATGTTGATTTAAAACATAGAACTGATATTTTTAAAAAAACAATAACAAGATTTTCGGACAATATAAAAAACGCAATACCTCGTTCTTTGCGAAACGAGACACTGCGTTGTAATCGAGAGTAATATGTAAAATGGAGCGGGTGATGAGAATCGAACTCACAACAACAGCTTGGAAGGCTGTGGTTTTACCACTAAACTACACCCGCATGAATTTGTCGATTTCCGACATCGAAAGCTTGTTTCTTGTAATAAAATGTCGTATTTGCGAACCAACTTCTATATAATACAAAGTTTTCAGCGCATAGTCAAGGGGTATTTGTGAAAATTCGTCGAAATAACTGAAAAAATAATTAATATTGATATTTGCTCTGGTCTGTTTCTTTTCCGCTAGTTTGATTGGTTCTTCATTTTTTTACATATTGACATCATAAATGAAGCCAACAAATAGAATTAGCAAAAAACAAATCCTTCCAATTAAGGTTACCTTATTTTCAATTTTTATTTGTTTTTCAAGGTATTCTAGATATTGAAAAATGAATATATCTGCTAAGATAAGTATAATGTTATCAACCTCAAAATCGAGAATAGTATAATTATAAACTGGCATACTTTTAATATAACCAATATTTAATATTGCTAGTGCAATATATGCAAATATTGAAAATGGTATAAGGTTCTTGTTTTTCATAATTCCCACCATACTTTCCGCGGATATGATTGAGTAATGAATGAGCCATCATCTCCTATATTGAGGGTAGTTATAGAAAAGTTCTGTGATAGGTTCTTCTATTTGACTAGAAAACGGTGGTTTCACCTTTTTATTACTACCTAACTTACTTCTAATTTAAGTAAAGATATAAAATCTCATTTGCATCAGGTGTTTTTAAAAGCAGTTGACCATTTTTGATTAAGAGCTTTCCGATAAGCTCTTCTTCATCACCACTTCCAATTGTATTAATGTCAAAAGTTCTTGGTAAAAATACAATATATTCCCCTGAAAATGATAACCATAAATACTGAATAATCTTTGTTTCATCTTTTCCAACTATTTTTTTTGCTAGGTAGGAAATATCAGGATCGTTTTTCGACCGTTTAAACCATACAATACTAAAAAAATTATCTGGTCCATATAGTCTTTTTATAGATTCATAGAGTTCTAGCAATAACGGTTCCGTAGGATCTCCTAAAGGAAATTCCATTAACACATTTAAATTTGATCTTAGCCTAACATGTTCACTCAATTCTATTAAATCTAGCAAACCTTCCCATGAATCGCCCACTTATTTCCACTCCTTTAATATGGTATTACTTTTGCCTCCACAATAATACATGCGAACCACCAACATGGGAATTATTTTTTTAGGGGGAAAACAATCAAGGAAGCCACTATCCATTTTAAAGAATATCAATTTTCTTTGAAATTTTTTGCAGGAGGCTAAGCGTTTTCAAGTGATTTAACGCTTTAAACGACTAAGGAAGCAAGA
>CALCRD010000330.1 GCA_937894355.1 uncultured Bacillus sp. | reverse complement strand
TTTATTTTACCAGAACGGTGGCCTTATTTTGTCGTATCCGTGGTCTTATCCGACCATAATACACAAGGATAATTTATAGAAACCTTCTAAATTGGTGAAACTATACATAATTTATTGAAACAATAATTGGAAGGTGATATGATATGGATAAGAAAGAAAAAGGTAAGGGCAATAAGGAGGGAGATAATATGCAAACTGCTTTAAATCAATCTTCTTTTGCCGATTTTATTCGTACTAATAATGATGTAATTAAAAAAGTGGTTAGCTCTAATACAGTTAAAAACAAAGATGGTTTAACTGTAATTGCTAAAAATGATCCTTGGAGAAATGAAAAAGAATGGGATCAATTTAATAAGGAAATTAAAAAATAAGCAATGGAAATTAAAGAGGGAGATGTATGGTTAGTAAATTTCCCACTTGAAGAAAACCCTACTGAATTTCTTTCAAGGCCAGCAATTGTTATTAATGTTGAAGTATTAGAAGTCTTATCAGTTAAAATAACAAAAACAGAACCAAGAGATGAAGATCAATATGATACGCCAATAGTTTATTGGCAAGAAGCAAATTTAAGATTTAAATCAACAGCAAGAATTTCTAAAACTATGTACATTAACAAATCTCAGTTTATTCATCGAATAGGAACTTTACATGAAGATGATTTTACAGAAGTTCAAAAATTATTTATAGAATTTATTAATAATCAATAATAATTAAAGAGACCTCTCTTGCAGAGGTCTTTTCTATGTTTATCTCTGTGTATGAGGGGATAAGACCGATCATTTATTCTTAATATTTAATTTATGCATTGGAATAATATTGGTTTTTTTCAAGGTATCTTTTGGTAAATCTAAAAGTAATTCTATTTCTCTTGGATTGATACTAAGATGATAATTCTCCTCTAATTCCTCCATTATTTCGTTAGGTGTTAAAATGTCTTCTTCAAGGAGCATTTTTATGGATGTTTTCAACAATGAAGGGGCTGAAGTAATTAGAACATCGTCTAGAGGTTCCTCTTTTCGCCAACCCTTCTTTTGCATAGCTCTCATTAGATGCTGATAACCGTTATAATCGATTAATTCTAGATCATATGATCTTCTTATCATTGCAGATATTGATACTTTCCATTTTTTCTTAAGTTCAACATAATACATCAATCTATTAGCATAGATGCCTATATCTTTCTTAAAAGCTTCTTCGGGTAATAAAAAAGCAGAGGCAAACTGATTAGCCTGCATTTCACGTTCTTTAAATTCTTCTTTTGATAAGGTTTCTATATCTTCACTCCATTCATGCAGTAAAATGTGCCCAATCTCATGGCTGATATCAAAATGGATTCTTGATGCTGTGCCTTTGTTCTTGGAGTAACCAATGATATATATAGGATCACTATTATCTATATTAACCATTTGACTAAAGGCATCAATATCATCTATATCTGTATCAAAACGAGTAATAAGTATACCATTTTGCTCAGCTTGATAAATAATATTATCGACTGGTCCTTCGCCCAAACCCCATTCTTTCCTAAGCGATATAGCTACATCACTTATGTTCATCCCTTCGTCAAACTGGGGAAGTTTTAGCCGAGGAAACTCTATATATTCCCTTAGAAATAAATAAATGATAGATATAAAATCCATCTTCTTTATTTGTTGGTTTCTGTATTTCTTGTTAGTGCTTAATAAAGCTCTAAAATAGGTTGATCCTTGAGTGAATTCTATATTGTCTTTTTCCAGGAAAAAATCAACTGGAAAATCCAAAACATCACTCATTTTTTTAATGGTCTTATATTCAGGGTTTGTCAATTTGTTGTTTTCATACATAGAAACAGTTTGTCTTTGAAGTTCCAGTTTTTCCGCCAATTCAGCAACATTTAATCCCCTATAAATCCGGGCAGACTTCAACCTATCTCCGTTAAATTTTTTTATATCCATAAATAATCCTGCCTTTCAATTAAACTGCTACAAATTATAAGGATTATTAGTTATCATTCTTTTCTTCAGAATTTTTGCTGTGTTTTCTGATTTTCGGTAACTTCTTTTGTCCTTTTCTATCCTTAGCCTTCTGAGTCAAACTTAAATTTGCTGTAGGATTATTAAACTGTGATGTACTATCTACTACTTTATCAACGATAGTACTTTCGGAATGTTTAATATATTTACTCCAATTTTCACTAGTTACAATCTCTAAATTACTGTTAACTATACAGCACCGCAGTGATAGTAATTCATAATGGTTACTGTCAAACAATATAATCGCATGTCGCTTAACAATTTCTCCGGGTATAGACAAATCTTCGAATATCTTATCAACGGTCCTCTTAATGTATTCTTGATCCTCAAATCTCTTCTTGGTCGGAAATAATAATAATTGCTTTTCGGCTGGACGTAGATTTTTATTCAAATGATTTGTTAAAGCATCCGTATAATTGGCTCTTCTTCTGGTAGGAAGTTCTTTCTTAATTTCATCAAATCTTTTTTCTCTCATTAGGGTATATATAAAACCCGTCTTTTTATCGAAGATAGGTACTAATCCCCATCCTCCCCTCTTTGTGGGTTTGGCAATTATATTATCCAAATTGAAAGTATTGATAACATTTCTATGTATAAGATCCCATATTCGACCTGGTGTTCCATTTTGAGTTGGTAATCCATAAGAGTTTTCTTTAATATCATCTCCAACAGCATCTGCAATGCACTGTGCTACTTTATGAATAAAATCCTCGCTAGCCGATATTTTAATTTGTTTCTTTTTCATAATTAATGTATACCCCCAAAAATAATATACGTTCATTGTGGGACATTTATTAAATTATGTCAATCCCGTCCCTATATTTTTATTATTGTGTCTTTTCCTGCGGCACAATTTAGCTAATTAATCATACAATACGTCTATTGTGGGAAATGAAGAGATACGAATAATAAAAACCCGCAATTTAGCGAGTTTAACAGGTATTAGAATATGAATTTTTATTTGTTCCGTTAAAGCTTTAAATATTCAAAGACAGTACTTATTTTTACCCCCAACGCTTTACATATCTTCTCTATATTAAGCAAAGATACATTTCGTTCACCACGCTCAACATCACTGATGTAAGTCCTATGTAACCCGCACAACTCAGCCAGTTGTTCTTGCGAAATCCCCTTCTTTATGCGGTATTCTCTAATTGCTTTACCAAATTTAACTTGAATATCCATAGACTTAACGTATATTACTGTATACTATAAGTCTACAGACTATAAGTTACATTCCAATTTCTGTCAAGTATTACAAACGGGGAGGATGGGGTTATTGTTATTACCGCCCGGTCAATTTTTAAAGATGAATATCGAAACAAAGAGTAATGTTCGTAAATGCCCTGTTAAGAAGTGGAGAAACCTTAACTTCTATAGCTAAAAAATCCCAATCGCCCGTTCAAGTCTCCTTTTAAAGTAGCAGGATATGTTTTTGATAAAAAGACTAAACAATATGTTTTTAATGATGAAGTAATGACCAACCCCTTAACAACTACGGAGATTAAAGAAAGGCTTATTAGAATTGAAGAATTAATTAGAAGGTATTTAGCTTCTGAGGAATCCATACCCTACCAGACTTCAAATAAACTAATTGCTGAAATTCCATCAGGTAAAGAAATCAGAGTAACAATACGAATTAATGAAAAGATCTGGAAAGAATTCAGCCAGTTTTGCGAAAACCAATTGGGGTTTTATAAGAAGGATTTATTAGGAGTTGCTCTACTAGAGTTCATGGAAAAGTATAAAGAAAAGGATGTTTATTTATAGCCTATGTAACGGTAAAATATTCCCAAACGGCAGTTCTTTAATGGTTCTAGCATTATTTCATGAAAATAAAGAGGAAAATATTCCTAAATGCCGAAATATGTAATTGATGGTAACTTTTTATTGGAGGGGTACAAATATGACTACAGATGGTAATGAAATAATAGAAAAATCATCATCAGATAACATCAAACTGGAAGAACAGATAAAAGAAACAAAGAATAGTTTATCTACTGATAGATTAGACATGTCATTTGGTGAAATTATGAGTATGTACGAAAGAGAGGAAATCATTATAAATCCGGATTTTCAACGTCTTTTTAGATGGTCTAATTACCAGCAAACACGTTTCATCGAATCAATACTCTTAGGAATACCAATACCACCAATTTTCGTTGCCGAAGATAATGAGGGGAAATGGGAATTAGTTGATGGACTCCAGAGAATTTCCACAATTCTCTCTTTCTTTGGAATGTTGAAGTACAATGAACATAAAAATAATTGGATAATGTGTGAAGGGGATTTGATAGACTCATTAAAAGGTTATTGTATAAATAACATTCCAACAAAATTTCAGCTTAATATTAAACGTGCCGCGTGTAGGGTTGAAATTATCAAATGGAATAGCAAAATTGATATGCGTTATGAATTGTTTAACAGATTAAATACAGGTGGTACGAGTTTAACTGACCAAGAAATAAGAAATTGTATATTTAGAGGTACTTCTGACAAATTTAATAATTATCTCAAAAAAATGGCAGGTGATGAGGATTTTATAGAGTTGATTTCTCCAACTGAAAAGCAATTATCAGAATTATATCTACAGGAACTGGTATTACGCTTTACCTCTTTAGTATGGGATTGGCAAGATATTCATGATAATATTTCTGTACACATGACCAAATTTATGAAATCTTCGATTGAAAAGGATAATTTAGATTTCGAAAAATTAGAAAATCTTTTTATGAGACTCGTTTTCGTTCTTAAACCTTTAGGGAAAAATATATTTAGATTTTCCAGAGGCGGTTTTTCTACGTCTTTATACGATGCAATAATGGTTGGTATTGGGAGCTTTATCGATAAGTATGAAAATAAGGATATGTATGCAATAGAAGAAAGGATTAACCAGATAAAGGATAATGCACGGTTTCGTGAGAATACAGGTTCATCTGCTAGTAGTACAACTAGAGTTAGAAATCGCCTTGAAATTGCACTTGAATATTTTAAGAGATGATTTCGATTATGAATCAGCTAGAACAAAGACTCTTGGAGGATATTAACTGGCGTATTTCGGAATTATCAATAATAAAATCAATACCATATTTATTCCCTTTTAATACTAAACAAAAAGAGGTATTGCTTCGCTATTCAATACCAGCTATGTATGCTTTATGGGAAGGGTTTGTTTCTACAGCATTCACAATTTATACTAGTGAAATAAATAAACTGAATTTGCCTATAGATAGCATCTCAATAATTATTGTAGCGAATGATATTGATATAAAATACCATCTACAAAATGGTAGAACTATTTTCGATAAGAAAGTGAAGCTCATAAAAGAATTAGATCGTTATAGAAAATCGGAATTAAAATTATCCGCACAATTACCCACAGAATCAAATATTACTTTCAAAGTAATAAACAATATTCTTTATAGATTCAATTTACCATTATTAGCTGAAGAGATTTTTAAAAATAGGATAGATAAACTGGTTATGATTAGAAATATAATTGCCCACGGCGAAAGTCATATAGTTACCCAAGACGTCATTAACGAATTAAGTGAAGTAGTAATAGAATTAATGAACGAATTATTTGAGATTCTAATTAGTTCATTTGAAGGTAAAACCTTTCTTAAATAACAGTAATACATAAAATTTATGTTATGTTAAATGACCTTAGAGAATACATATTAGTAAAAAAATGTATCTCGTTTTTAATAAGCAGGAGGAGTTAATCTGTTGAATTTCTAAAACCATAAATAGGTTCAATCCAAAACTTTTCACCAGTGGCATGTTGAATAGCCAATGCTCAAAAAAATCGGTTTATCTTCCCTTTGGGCCACGCTGA
>CALCRD010000329.1 GCA_937894355.1 uncultured Bacillus sp. | reverse complement strand
TCAAAGATTGCCTGGAGAGTATCTTTGAAAAGCTCCTTTAATCTTTCATTGATATAGCAGGATAAAAATAACATTTCTAGAAATGGGATCTATATCTAAACTATTGTCATTTTTCAAGGTTGATTGGAAATGGGGTGGGCTAGGTGGTATACAAGGCTGCAGAAATAATGGATCTTGTAACAATAAGCAACAATTTTCCGGAGCTGAAAGAGGATGAAATTCATCGCGAAAACGTTATAAGCACAATAGAAACTATTTTTCATAATGACTATGAAATAATACTTATTGAAGGTAATGAGGGAATCGGAAGGACGACCCTTGTTGCTCAATTTGCACGGAAATACCCAAACAACGCTTTATCGTTGTTCATTCAACCAACAAGTCTATATTTGTATGATCCCGACTTTCTTATTTTTGATTTATGTAACCAGGTATCATGGGCAGCTCAACAAAAGGTAATTCACAATTTAGAAGAAGCTAACATAATTAATTTACGGAATATCATTTTTAAATTAACTCGGATTGCAAAGGCTAACAGGGAAAAATACTATTTTATTATTGATGGTCTCGACGAAATACCTGACGATAACAATCGATGTAGGGAAACGATTCTCGATTTGTTACCGTTTGGGGTATCCAATTTTTGTTTTCTTTTAACAGGCAATTTTAATAGCACATTAGGTTTACACTTTGAAAAGATCCGAAAAAACAAATTAACAAAACAGCTACCCCTTTCAGGGTTTACATTAGATGAAACAATAACGTACCTAAAAGACATGGGGTTGATACATGTTCAACCGAGGAGATCTACCAGACTAGTAGGGGTGTTCCAGGTACTTTGGCAAGCATAAAACGTATCCTAAAATCAGGAGTTCCTTTTGAAGATCTTGAGTTAACAGATGAAATGATCGGTTATTTTGAGATAGAATGGGAAAAGGTTAATGACGATGATGAGGAGGAAAAAGAACTATTAGCAATACTAGCACATGATAGAAACGGTTACAGTGTGGAAGAGTTGGCCGAGATGATGGAGATAAATGAAGAGCAAGTCAATGACATTTGTGGTAGTCTCGACTTCCTTACCATTAAAAAAGGGCTTGTATCTTTTATTTCGGATTCCTTTAGGAAATTCGCGGTAAGGAAACTCATAACCATGAAAGAAAAAATAATTAACGATCAAATTAGACGAATGCTAGAGAAGCCAACAACCGATCGGGCATTATGTTTGTTGCCAAGTTATCTAGAAATGACACAAAGGCATGAGGAAATTCTTGCCTTTACTTCAGAAGATTTTGTCGCAAATGCCATCGGTGTAACCCAATCTCTATGCCCCATTAAAAAAAATATTGAAATAGCCATCAAGGCGGCATCCCAGGTAACACGATATGGGGATTTATTAAAGCTAGGTTTGGAGCAATGTATGATTAACCAACTTGATTTTGTGGACGTACTATCTTCGGAAATTGAGGCACAAATGTCTTTAGGTAATCATGACCGGGCTATTCATCTTGCCAACAGCTGCTCCTTAAAAGAAGATCGTTTACATATGTTGGCGATTATTGCAAAAAGCAAAATACAAGATGGACCTATCCCTGAATCCTTGTTAGAACAACTTAGAAACATGTACTCCCAGATCGATGTTAAGGATTTGGGCCCCAAGGCGGTGGAGATAGCTGAAGTCTTAATTCATTCTTGCCCCAATTTGGCAGTTGAATTAATAGAAAAATCAATTTGCGAAAATGAAGAGACCGCATCTTTGGATTTGGCTTTCACTAAACTTTCCCTGGCAGCGATGGAGTCAAACAAGGATAAACATACAGAAGATTTTATTGATAGCATATTACCACGTATTAAGAACCCGGATATTAAAAAATTTTTCCAAAGGGCTTCTATTTTTTTGGGTGAATTTTCTGCATCTGATATTACGCGAGAAGTTAACAAGCTGGACAATATTGACGATAAATTGCGTTTACTTCGCCTATGGCTAATTTCTAACAAAAAAAATGATGATGCTTTCCAAATTGTTGAATATGCCCTTGAATTAGCTATAAAAACTTCTGATTATGTTCCTGATGCCAAAGTATTAAGGGAAATCGCGGCGCCATTACCATACATCAAAGACTGTCATAAATCAAAACAGTTGTTGGGGTACTTTGATAGCCAAAAACTGGCGATAAAAAAACTTGGGCCAACCGAGGATTATATTAGGTTGGAGTTAATATGCGCGAGAGCGGAATTTACATATGACCAAGAAAAGGTCAGGAACAGAATGGTGGAAATATATTATGAAATTGCTCAGATTGAAGATATAGGATTAAGGGCATTGTGTTTATCGAAAATATCTTCCACCTTGGATTATATAGATAAGGCGAAGGCTCTGGAGAAAAATGAGGGTTTGCATAGTTTAATCAGAGATGAATTAAACGACTGTCTCGATAAACTTTTAAGTGTCACGGCGGATCATTTTATTGTTACAAAAAGCATAATTGCCTCATTAGCTAAAAGTAAATTTCATTTGGTCCTTGATATGATCGGGAAGATGAACGTTGAATACCGAAGGGATAACGGACTTCTTTTACTGTTAGAAACATATTTAAGTCAACCTCTTGAAAGAATTGATTTCCAACTGATGGCGGACGGGTTTGGCAGAATAGCTTTCCAAAAGCTTCAGGGAATTGTCGTATTTAAAACAATTCAGCGACTATATCACGAAAAAAATTCCAATCTAGTTAAGCAAGTTTTCGAAAACGCCCAAGTGGTTTTGTCTCAGGTTAATAAAATTCATAATAACGACCGGAAATGTGAAGCGCTTTGTTATTTGTATAATATATACGACAGGGTCAACCATGTTGATCTGTGTATTAGTCATGACATTTTAAGTGGGCTTAAAAAAAATCTCTGTGACACATGGGAATTAATTGATGCCGCCTGGGTGAAATTTGATGTAGGTTTCAAAGTAATAAGCTGTATCGCCGATATTGATAAGGAATTTGCCCAAGAATTCATGGAGAAAGTTGAAGACTTTAGGGAAAGTTTGGACATTAAAAATTATACGACCGCATTCAATCTTTTTCTTTGTAACAAACTTGCCATTAAGGCTTTTAACGGTTTGCTTGATAAGAACCTTGACACCAGGGAAGATATTGGTCGGTTGACTTTAACAATTAATTCTTTACCTTCTTCAGGAGCAAGAGCTAAATTATGGGCCGACTTAGCATTAGTATTATACAGGAATGGACGTATTGAAGCATGCAAGGAAATTGTAAATAAAAAGCTCCGCCCATTGATAGATGAGGTATTAGATGTGGACAAGGGCGTAAGCGATGAAATAATAAAACAGGTGTCACCTGCCCTATATTGCACGCATCACCTGACGGCAATGGAGTTAATTGATGAACTCCCTCTGCAAGAAAGAGATTATGCATATGCTGAAATTTGCGATTTTCTTTTAACAAAATTATTACCAGGGGACCCAAAAGAGTACTCTGAAGGTCAAGTGTTCGATGTCAGCTATGATGAAATACTTGACCTTTGCGAAGTTCTGAAAAATGTTGAAACCGACTTTCTTATTTTTCATTATATAAAATATATATCAGACACAATTAACAGTAAGTACGGCCAACATCGTTATTCCGAACAACAGCGGATTAATATTGCAGACAAACTAAAAAATGTGGTTAATAATAAACTACCTAACCCAAGGTTTATTAGGCATGATGGCTGGAAAATAGTTTCATTAGCTGAATTGGGACGATCGCATAAATCTCAACGAGATTGGGATGACTTAATTTCTTCAGTTGAAGATATAAATAACCTTGCTGACAAAGCTTTTATTCTAACAAAATTAGCTGTTATAGCGCCGTTGAAGTTTACAGGAGAAAGGGATAGATTGGTTCGAAAGACAGTGGAGTTGGTTGAGAATGTCCCAATCTTACATGAAAAAATAGAACATTATGAGTTGATAGCCGATGCCTTTATGAGCATCGATCCCCTTACCTCTAAGAGATGTATAGAAGCGGCCATAAAGGATGTACTGATAGATGATGGTAACAATGATGATATAATGAATTCCCAAAAAAGGCTGGTTGATCTTGCTTTTAAGATTAGCCCTGATTTTGCATCCCACATTGCAGGATTTGTTGATGACGACAAAGCTAGAAAAAACATAAAAAGAAACTTTCAAAACCGAATAAAAATTTTAGAAATTAAACAAGAATTGATGGAACAGAAAGTAAGAGTAAACCATGATGATAGCGGCTGTTATGAATATTCCAAAGCAGCGTGGATGGCGTTAGGCTCACTTTATTCAGGGAAATGCGGTACTTGCGACATAAATAGCTTGGTCAACTATATAATACTTGCCTCAAAGATGCCTCTTGCGGAATCATACCCTCTAATCCTATGGGTAATCGAGAATGCCGTAGTTAGGTTTAAAAGAACCGATACCGCAAAAACACTTTTAAGGCCCTTTTTTGAAGCTACTCTTCAAGCTACTTTTTGTTTACTTAGAATTGCAGATTATTCCATTAAAAATAAAGTTGCCCCAAATTGTATCGGAGGTAAAAATACTAGTCTGATATTACAGCCTGGCGAACGTCAGAATGCCATTCAATTTATAAGTGGCTGGCTTGAGGAAAATCTAAAAGAAGATTTAATAATCGTCGATCAATATTTTGGTCCGAATGAATTGGACTTGATTAAGACCATTAATTCGATACAACCTGGTTGTAGAGTGATGGTTTTAACTAGCCAAAAACATCATGAGAGAGTCAAATCCCCGTTAGAAGAATATCAGAATCAATGGATGAAAATTTCTGACGTTAGTCCCCCAGATGTCGAGTTGGTAATTATTGGCGTTGAGGGAAATGGTCAATCCCCAATTCATGACAGATGGATATTAACGAAGGGTGGCGGGTTACGGTTAGGAACCTCCTTAAACTCTTTAGGTGTCACCAAGATTTCGGAAATATAGAGGAAGCGGAACTTTATCGGAAAGAAGTTGAACAGTATATTTCCCGCAGGAAACGAACACACAACGATTTGAAACTCACCTACCAAGTTTTTACGTTGTAGAAGTTGGAAACAGCTTTAATGCAGTCCTTTTTTCCAACGCTAAAATGTAGTTTGTAATCCAGTAGAATGTGTTAGAGATTGTGAGAAACTCTATGGGGGAAGCGGGGAACAATGAAGTATTATGTTGGAGTCACAGATAACAATCGGTTTAAATACTTAGCCCAATTGCAACCCGATGAGGTGAATTTCTGGCAGCCGGGAGGTAGCCAGACTTTTAGGGCTATACCTCAATATGCGACGTTTCTCTTTAAATTGCATAGCCCATATAACTTCATCGTGGGTGGCGGCTTTTTTGTTCGACACTCATTTCTCCCCTTGTCCTTGGCCTGGGATAGCTTTGGCCAAAAAAATGGCGCACCGGGTTACAAAATATTTCGTAATAACATATTAAGGTATCGGGAACGAAGGGGTAATGTGGAGGAGATCGATCCGGTAATTGGCTGTATTATTCTAACCGCCCCCTTTTTCTTTGAGAAGGATGAATGGATTCCCATACCGAGTGATTGGAGTCCTCATATAGTTCAAGGGAAAATCTATAGCACAGAAGATAAGGTAGGGGCCGAGCTTTGGGATGAAGTACAAGCCAGAATTGAAACCCGATATATCTTAGACGAAAAAAATAACACTGTTGGTGTGAAGGAGCGATATGGTAGAGAATATCTTACGCGCCCACGTCTGGGGCAAGGTGCTTTTCGTGTTCTTGTAACCGAAGCCTATGGACGACGTTGCGCCATGACCGGAGAACGTACTCTCCCGGTTTTAAACGCCTCTCATATAAAACCTTACTCTCAAGAGGGTCCCCATGCTGTAAGTAATGGATTGTTACTAAGAGAAGATTTACATACTCTCTTCGATCGTGGTTATATGACAGTTACTAAAGATTTGAGGGTAGAGGTAAGTAAGAGCATTAAAGAAGACTATGGTAATGGAAGAGAATATTATGCAATGCATGGCAAGAAGTTATTTGTTTTACCACAGAACATCCTCGAACTCCCATCAAAAGAATACATTGAATGGCATAATGAGAATGTTTATATTTCTTGATTCTTGAATTTTTGAATTTTTGGGAGGAGATAAAGAATAAAGAAAGGAGATGAACCAAGATAATTTTTATGACCTGATAACGAATACATAAAGTTAACTAAGTTCAGGTGGAATTAAATACCTTTACTATTCTCCTTAGTAATTCTATTATATTGATTTAATAAAGAATCAAATTCTGTTGAGATAGATATGAATTTCTCATCTACCAAGGTTTTAATCTCCCATAATATATTCATAGTCTTACGGACTTGTTCGAGTTGATTATGTAG
>CALCRD010000328.1 GCA_937894355.1 uncultured Bacillus sp. | reverse complement strand
ATTTGGATAGCAACGCAAAATGAATCATCAAGTTTTAGGAGGCAAATGTAATTGAAAAAATTGAATACTGCAGAAATGACTAGGATTTGTATGCTGGCCAGTTTAATTGTGGTTACTGGTATGATAAAAATTCCATCACCGATACCTGGAGCAGAATTTCAGCTATCAGCACCCATTGCTGTAGCGATTGCTGCTGTTTATGGGTTTCGTCGGTACATTACAGCTGGCATATTGGCTAGTTCGCTTATGTTCATGACTGGCCTACATACGATTTTAAATGTGGAAATTTCCATGATATTTAGAGTAATTGCTGGTGGAATTATCGCGATTTTCGGTCATTCACTTCCAGTTCTACTATTAGCTGGTCCATTAGGGACAATCGCTGCCAGGCTTGGTCTTGCGGCGACACTTGATATAGATTTCTGGCCACTAATCATCGCCGCATTTCCTGGGATGGTATTTACCATTATTCTCGTTGTCCCTTTCACTAAAATCTTAGAAAGAACCAGTAAGCTGGAGGTACCATATGGTCGATCAAGAACTTTATAGCATTCGAATGCGTGCAGCAATCGGCGGAAGACATGAATTGGGCGGAAAACACATCTCTGGAGGCGAGCAACTAGCTTCCAAATCCGATATCATAGCGAAATCAACCATACTCCTTGAAAAGGCGCTAAAACATAATCGCGGTGAGCCGGATTTTTTACAAGTAACGATTGAAAAAGTCGAACAACCGATAAATTTGATTCCTCCGCTTCCGGTTCATACATATGAAGTAACCGATGAACATGCCGGGCGCCAATTAGCTAAATCATTCCTATCCAATGCCGGTATCAATGAAGACATCATCAACCAGGGAATTCGTGAATTAGAAAACAGTTTTGATACTAGAGGGGCAATTATCATTGATGTTAACACCGGAAAACGGGTCGACAGTCGCGGCTTAAAAGGTGTCCGAGTTTCCCGAATTGACTGGGATATTGCTTCCTATCAGGAATGTTTAGGAAACAATATCCAACCCCCTTCAATAAAAATTAAAGAAGCCCTAGCACTGGCGACAAAAGTAACCTCACACCCAAGTACAGTGGCTGAGCTTTGTTGGTCTGATGACCCAGATTATATAACTGGATATGTAGCGACTCTTAAACAGGGCTATCAACGAATAACTAAACTTAAAAAGTTTGGTGATGCTACTGGAGGAAGAATTTATTTTGTCCAACTTCCTTGTAATGAAGAGATAGACTCATATATTTCATTTTTAGAGAAAGTCCCTACGATTTTAAAATTGCGCTCTAGCGAGGGGGTAAATTCACTTGTTGAAGCAGAAAAATTCCTGGTTAAATGAAGAGCTAACAGCTATTAGAAAAGCAGGTCTGTATCGAAGTTTGAATACGATGTATTCAGCACCAACCACTACAGTTAACATCAATGGAAAGACTAAAATTATCGCATCCTCTAACAACTATCTTGGTCTAGCAAGCGATCAGCGATTAATAGATGTATCTAGAGAGGTTCTTACTGAGTTTGGGGTTGGAAGTGGCGGTTCCCGCTTAACCACAGGGAATACGATTTGGCATGAAAAATTGGAACAGAGAATTGCAGAATTTAAGAATGCTGAAGCGGGATTAGTGTTTTCTAACGGATATCTAGCTAATCTTGGAGTTATTTCAAGTTTAGCAGGTGAAAAGGATGTCATCATAAGTGATGCTCTTAACCATGCAAGTATTATTGATGGTTGCCGATTAAGCAAAGCTACTCTAAAAGTTTACGATCATGTTAATATGGATTGTTTAAAAGAGATGCTGCAGGAATCCATGAACTTTGAAAAACGATTTATTGTCACTGATGGTGTTTTTAGTATGGATGGAAATATTGCACCATTAACGGAGATTGTTGACCTGGCAACAAAATTCGATGCCACCGTCATTGTTGATGATGCCCATGCTACAGGGGTTTTAGGAAAATATGGAAAGGGAACATCGGAATTTTTTAACTTGAATATCGATGTGGTAATCGGTACTTTTAGTAAAGCTGTTGGAACTGAAGGCGGCTATGTGGTAGGTTCAAAAGATTTAATTGATTATTTACGGAATAAGGCGAGGTCGTTTATTTTTCAAACGGCCATTCCGCCTAGTATTGCTGCAGCCACCATCAAAGCGATTGATATCATCGAAACTGATTTAACGATTCGAACCAGGCTTCATGGCAATATTACTTTTTTACAGGAGAATCTGAGAAAAATGGGTTACTCGATCATTGGTGAAAATACTCCGATTATCCCGGTAATCATTGGAGATGCTTGTAAAGCCTTCGAATTCGGTAAACGCCTTGAGGAAAACGGTGTATACGCACCGGCAATACGACCACCGACAGTACCTGATGGACAAAGCCGAATCCGGTTAACAGTTATGGCCACTCATACACATGAGCAATTAGCTGAAATTAGCAATGTTTTTTACAAGGTTGGTAAACAGTTAGGATTAATATAGTGCAAAAAGTACCTTTGTAACCTTCGGGGAAACCCAAGAAAAAGGAGAACAATCAATTACTGATTACTCTCCTTTTTTACTTGTTTATATGTTTTTCTTTCATTAACTAAAATATATCTCTAAATATTCATTTATTTCTGGATTCCGAAAAATATAGTAATCTTGAAATTCATCATTCTTCAATCTTTTCGGGAAGTTTGTTATTGGTACAGTAAAAACTTCATTGTCCTTCTTACTGAAAATTAGTTCATCCTTAGAAACCTTGAGCGAAATAAAAGCAAACCCATCCCGTTGCGATAAAATATCTTCTTGATAATAATTGAGAATCACTTGGCGGTTTCGATAGTTTTCAAAAAGAGATAAGTCAGCTATTGGTTTTTCCATACTCTTAAAACAAATCCTCCACATCCGCATTGGTCGATAAATTTCATGATTATAGTATCTCCAAATATAAAACTTAAAGCTTCTGTTAAATATTCTTCAGGATGACCCAGACCTTCTGGAGTGACTATATTTACATAATACCCCACTTTTGTATCCTTAACTGCATCAATTGAATCATTCACGACTAGTTCTAGATTATTTTCGTACTGGTCATGTTCAAGCGATATCGACCAATTCATGTCTTTTTCCATCCTGCACCCCCTTATCATTATTTTATACCTCAAGGAGATGATAGTAATTGATGTGTATCACTGAAACAACCAGCAATCTAACAATGTTAATGATTGATTTCCCAAAAAGGACGTTTCAACTTATTTCTTATCCCAATGGGTTTTTGTTTATCCAAACTTTTGATCCACCTTTAAGTTCAGTACAAAGAAGATTATTGCAGTAATTACAGTTTTTCCGTGCTGGAGGGATACTTTGCTCAAAATGGAAAATATTTTCAGGATCATATTTTCGCTTTACACATCGAAGTCGGTCGACGTTCCCACCATAATAGGCCGTCAAATAATCTTTGATTGCTGTATCTGGATTTCCGACATAGTCTCCTTCAGTAAAGGGAAGTAATCTACGCCGGAGTAACTCCAATTCATGAATCCTTTCTGAGGCATCTTCGTCTTTCACCCATTGGTTGTAATATTGGATAAAATACTCAGCATCGCGATAATAAAATGCTGTCTCAGTAGGAGCTGTTTTTTGAAACGCTCCGCCTAAAGAATATATTAAGACATTTAATAATGGTGAAGAGGTATTTTCTAGAGTTTTCCGAATCGTTTTTATCGCTTCTGGTGGTAGTCGTTTCATAGCATAGGCACCTGACGATTTATATTCTGGTTTTTCAGTAATAAAGATTTCATTGGAAAGTGCAAACAATCTAATAGCTTGATCCCAACTTACTAATTCCACGGTTTGATTGCTCGGTTGTCCAGTATACAGTAAAGGGGCAAGTTCTTGCTTGGCTTCTTCTGGAGTACCCCAAAATACCCCCATTGCTTTCAACGGCAATTTACCAAATTCCTCTGATGGGAATGGCTTTGACCATAAATCAAGGTGCGAAAACCACCGTTCATCAGCATAATAAAAGAAGTTTTGCCAAACATCAATCACTTTTTCAACAGGTTGATTCCAATCCCAGCCAATATTAAACCAAGTTACAGGTGTTGCTGGATAAACTTTGATGGTTATGGAAGTAACAATTCCAAAATTGCCACCTCCACCACCTTGTAATGCCCAAAACAGATCTTTATGGCCATTGTCTTTAGTGGCATAAATTAAGCGGCCATTGGCATCAACCAAATTAACAGAGAGCAAATTGTCACAAGTAAGACCATATTTTCTTAACAGTGGGCCCATACCGCCAGTGAGGACGAGCCCCGAAAAACCAACCTCATCACAAGTTCCACCAACTTGGGTAAGACCAACCTCGTAAAGCTTACTGTAAAGCTCCTGACCTGTAATTCCTGGCTGGACTGTGGCAACATCCTCATCTTTATTTATTGTTATTTCCTTCATTTCGCTCACATCAATGACAATGACTCCAGTACCCGTTGAAAAGGCTTCATGATTATGACCACCACTTCGGACCCGAATAGGAACTTTGTGAGTGCGGGCCCAAATGACTGCGTTTTGAACATCTTTTGTATTTTGACAATAAACAATTACTTCAGGAAATTTATCCTTAGAAGTATAATAATTTGATACCAAACGGGCCACATTGTATTCCGGATCACCTGGAATGACAATACGACCTGTTAGGGCAATGCGGGAGTTTCTTTTACCGTCTTCCATGGAGGCGGCCTCCATTCGTAAGTATAGTCGCTGATAGTTAATTCCAAATGCAATCTTTTCGTGCAGGTCCGTATCGTACCGGTTTTGAAACATAATAGACAAAATATTAGTAAATTATCCATTGCAAGTTAATCACTAAAGCAGAAAAAAGCCCTGATAACTTAACATTATCAAAGGCCTTTATAGACAAAAAGCAAGTAATTAAATTGTGAAAGTCCAGTCGTGTCCCCCCGGTTTCCTCAAAATCAAGCCCACTTTTTCAGATTAACACAAAGTTGCAGATAGGTTTCTGATTCTTGATTCATCCCCATTTTCCGATAAACTTTTGATAACCATTGTAATGGTTTAGGATCTGTGGGGTGTAGTTCCATTTCCCAACTAAAGCATTCAATCGCTTTTTCCCACTGCCTAAATTTATAGTACAACTCACCTAGTTCTTGCATTCGGTCTAAATCCTCACTATAACTGTGCATCGTATCGATTTCCTCGAATATTTGTAATTGCTCATGAGTTCCTTTTAATTGGTCAAGCCATTTTTTTAGATAAGCAAGATCATGAGTTTTCAGTAATGAAATGACAGATGTCTTAAGAAGTTTTTCAGCATCCTCTGGATACAATTGTATGATTGGAATCAAAAAATTAGTAAGCATCTCTGGCTCCAATGAATAAGATCCAGTTGTATCTAAATGCTCCAACATATCTCTAAAAGCAGGAATATGCGAATTACTAATCTGGAAATTCGACCGATTGATTATCGTGAAAAATTTTTCAATTTCGCGGTTTTTCACATACATCTCCAATAAATCTTGTTGCAAGGGAAGGTATGAAGGTAATTGGCATGATAACTCTTCTAAGATTATCTCTATATCAACTTGTTTAAAATGCTGTTTAAGAAGTATTAAAAGCGGAGTATAGTACTGAACTGAAGGTGTTAAAGTTAACTTATATAAATATAAAGCAATCATATCCATCCAGCGCGACTCTTTTTTCATGAGGGTAACAAGCTGCTGGAAACTTTGATCATTTTCTTTTTGTAAAAACATTGTCTTCTCATAAAAAAGTAAATCTTTCGCAAATATCTCTTCGGATTCTTTTTCGTACAACCCTGCATATTTATTGAAATTTTTATCATTTGCCAGTGTTTTTACCAGACTATGATTTGGGACAAAATCCATTAAAATACGGACAATTTGATAAGCCAAATACATCTGTCCATTACGTCGATATTCATAAAATTTTGATTTGATTTCATCAAACAACTGTTGTCTAGGAAAAAACGATTCAAAAAAGGTTAGAATGAAGGCATTTTCTTGCGGGGTAAAATGAGTAGCTAGTTTTTTTAATAATTGTTTAAAGTTGATTATTTGGCAAGGAAAATTAGTAGCTAATAATTGATTTATTAATGGATGAGGGGAATTTATTACAATACCTTCTTTTAACGCTTGTTCAATGTAGGATTGGCGTCGAAGTTTTGTGGTTTTTGCAGCTGTAAGGAAGCGATTTTTATAAAAAAACAGGTAATATACTTCATTATTTTCACTATATGCTTCGATAATTTTAGCCTGCTGAAAGAATGAGACTCTTTCTGCCTGTAATTTAATTGGCTTTTTATGATCAAATAATTGAATTTGACTTTGATTCATTTCAGAACCCCCTTCTTATTATTTCTACTATAACATAGTTTAGATGAGAAACTGTTATATTTGGGGAAACCTATAACACCTTGTCACAAATATCTCAAAGGGTAGGACTGTCTTTTTTTCTTCCGTTTCCCTCTAATTTAATAAAAACCACTTTACCCAATAGGAGTAAAGTGGTTTTTTCGCATTGATAATCTGAAATTAAAATTCCTGCTAATCTTGATACCCCGATAATTGTTGTTGAGCAGTATTGAGTGAATTTATCGCTTGTTGAATTTTGTTTTTGTTATCTGGCTTTTCCGCAGAATTCAGTGCTTGTTGTAATGTAGTAACACAACTTTGAACTGATGACATACTTTGGTCAATGTATTGTTTGGCTTTCCCTGGCATATGGCGCACCTCCTTTAGTCCTTTAATCTCAAATAGTATCTGCTAAATTTTTAAAATTATAAGATTTAGGCGGTGCATTTTATTAGGCTCTTTTCTTAAATATTGTTGCTTTTTAAGAAAAATCTTCCTACTGACTAATTATTAGCTGCTTCTGAAACCGGCTTTCCTGCTTCAAATAACACCTTATTCCCTAGCAAGAAAAATCCTTGGATAAACATTAAAATACCAGTACCAATTAAAAGCACTTCAATTTCGATAAAATCTGCAATTGGGCCAAATACCAGCATTCCTAAAGGCATCATCACAGTTGCAATCATCCCATAAACGCCAAATACTCTACCGAGAAATTCTCCTTCCACCTTCTCCTGTAACAACACCGTCGATGGAGTATTAAAGAGTGGCATCACAATTCCGACAACACCCATGAAAACTAAATATAACCAAAAATTAGGTATCACTCCCAGGGCAAAGGTGCATGCTCCGGTTATTAGGACGGAAAGGGTCATAGTATGCACCTTATTTTTGAATCCGCCCCATGAGGCAATAATCATACCGCCCAACATCATTCCAATGGCAAAAATCATTTCAATCGCTGTAAGTCGCCAAACATCGTTTCCAAAAGTACGGGTAACCTGTAACGGGGTTAAAAAAGCTACAGGTGCCACAAACACCAAAAAGAATGCATTATACAAGAAGAACTGCTTAACAAACGCATGATTTTTGATATACGCAAATCCAGCATTTAAGTCGGTAAAATAGCTGATTTTCTCTTTCTGCATCGCTCTTGCATGGGCAGGTACCTTTAAAAACATAAGCATAATGGCCACCGCAATTGCTGCTGTAACAACATCAATAAAAAAGATTGTTTCGATGGTTGCCATCGTTAGCAAGGCTCCACTAATCATTGGTGAAACTAACATGACTAAAGCTTGAATACTTCCATTTGTTCCGTTTACCTTGGTCAATTTATCCTCAGGCACCATTTGCGGAATAAACGCTCCAACTGCCGGACCTTGAACGGCTGTTCCAAAAGCTCGAACTGCAGACATCACAAACAATAGCCACATGGCATCGTATCCCAATAAAAATACGATGGCTAAAATTAAAGTGGCCAAGGCGATCATTGTATCGGCTATGATAATCAACTTTTTTCGGTCATACCGATCGGCCCATACACCTGCAAACGGGGATAGAAAAAACGTCGGTAAAAATCCGCATATAATCGAAATGGTCATCATCACACCTGATTGTGTTTCTAAGGTGATATACCACATAATCGCGTATTGAACCAATGATGTACCGAATAGGGATATCATCTGACTCGTTAAAAACAAAATAATATTCTTTTTCCAATTTTCCACCGCATGTTCATTGCTGGGGTTCATTTGTTTCACGTCCATTTCTAAAATCAAGTATATGAAAGCCTAAAAAGCAAAGGCATTCCGGTTGTGTTTAAAAGTAAATGGAAATGGATCTAACTAATTAAAAAACATTCATGAATCTCGTGTATTTGCAAAAAAATCCTTCTCTTGATATAGCAATTTCTTTTTTTAAAGACAGCAAAAAAAGAGGTAGACTCGTCTCCTCTTTTTTTACATGATATCGTAAAATAAAGGTTTCCTTAAAAATAGGCAGACCAATCCCATTTACTCTGCACACATTTGCAGAGTCTTTGAACGTATTCAATTAACGGTTCAAAGCTTGGTGACGTAGTCTGATTGAATGCAACACAAGGAAAACCTCCATTTCTTATAATTACTTTAGATACTAACAAAGGTAATTGAGTTTTACAACAAGGCTCTTTTCTCAAACATTGTTGCTTTTTAAGATGAGAATGAAGTGATTAGACTGTAAAACAGCAAACATTTATGAGAAAAGAGCTCGCAAATTAACTTTCAAGCTACAAAATGGGTGATATCTAGTTAAAATCGGGTTTAAGATTTTAACAACAAACTTTACGAAAACAGCCTACAACAAAAAGGAATAAACAGATTTGTCCATTTTATGAAGATGATTTTCAGAATCACTTAAATTATCCTTTTGCATATATAGGTATTAGCGTAATCCGCCTAGAAAGGGTGACATCAATGTTTCAACAGCCAGCAATTATTCAAACTCATTCCTATCTTGATCCAACTAGAAAAATCCAAGTATATTACCCTATTGTCAGGGTTCTTAACAACATATCTGCTCAGGAAAAGATCAACCGAACCATTATCAAAAATCTAAATCAATTACTTAAAGAGCGTGATTTTTTCGAAACGTCACTTGTAGAACTTCAGGGATGGTTTGAGATAAAGACGAATGAACGAGGTGTTTTAAGTCTAGCAATGTACGTCTATTCCTACACTGGCGGAGCACATGGCATGACTACAATCAGAACCCTCACCTTTAATATTACCAGCGGTAAACTCATTACATTGAATCAGCTTTTTAAGCCTAATTCTAATTACCAAAATGTCTTGCTAAACATAATCAAACTTCAGGTTAAGGCAAGAGAAATTCCAGTTATTAGCGAACCAATCGTATTCCCTGGGAATAATAATTTTTATATCGCTGATAAAAGCTTGATTCTCTTCTATCAACTTTATGATCTTGCTCCATATTATTATGGTATAACTTACTTCCCCATCAGTGTGTTTGAGCTTCAAAACATCATTGACGAAAATGGACCTCTTGGAGAAATGCTGAAATCCTATTAGCCTATAGGACTTTCATCGTATTAATAGGCGTTCCTCAGCCATTCCAGAACTTGATTAATTTCGCTTTTAGTTGTATTCCTCCCTAAACTAAAACGGATAGCCCCCATCCCAATATGCTCAGGGACTTTCATTTCTTTTAAAACGGGTGATAATTCAATGCTTCCGGCATGGCATGCTGACCTGTAGAAGCGGCAAGGTTGGGAATCGCTGTTAGGATTTCTTGGCCTTTTTTGTTCACAAAGCTAACATTTAATGTATTCGGCAAACGTTCTTCTGAATGTCCATTTAATACAATCTTATCACCAAATTCCCTTTTGAGCTCCGACCAAAAATACTCTGTTAATTCTTTTATCTGATTATTACCGGGTTGAGTTCGAGCTAATTCACAGGCTTTACCTAACCCTACTGCAAGCAAGGTATTTTCTGTACCGGCCCGTAAACCGAATTCATGCCCGGCCCCGTGAATTAATGGCTCAATTTCGAGTCCGTTCTTTATGTAAAGTGCTCCAATTCCTTTTGGTGCATAAAGTTTATGACCCGCAATTGTGAGCAGGTCAACTCCTAACTCGTTTACATCTACAGGGATCTTTCCAACGGATTGGGAGGCATCAGAATGAAAAGCAACACCATGGCTTTTGGCAATTTCCCCAATTTCTTTAATCGGCTGCAGCGTCCCTACTTCATTGTTTGAATGCATGATTGAAATCAGGATGGTTTCTTTGGTAATCGCCTTTTCAATTTCTTCATACGATACTCTTCCAAACCTGTCCACACCCACATAAGTAATCTGTGCACCTACTTGCTCAAGGAACTTGCAGGGATTTATTATAGCTGGATGTTCAATTTTTGAGGTAATGATGTGGTTACCTTTATGTCTATTTTTATAATAAAAGCCTTTTAAAGCCAGGTTATTTGCTTCACTTCCACCACTAGTAAAAATAATTTCTTCAGCGGAACACGAAATTAATTCAGCAACCTGTTCACGAGCTTGATTTAACAAATGTTTCACGGGAATTCCAGCCCAATTTAAGGCCGAGGGATTCCCGTAATAGTTATTTAATAAAGGTTTCATAGCTTCTACCACTTCACTTGCAAGGGGGGTACTAGCATTGTAATCTAGATAAATTTTCTCCATTCATTTCCCACTCCTATTTTAGAAAACATCGTAACCTTCGAAAAAAAGAACATCGAACATTAACACAGCCGCATCAAAAATGCGACTTGGATATATTATACACTTTTACCTGCTTATCAAAAAAATAGAACATGCAAGAGGACAATAGCATCCCCTTGCTTATTTAGCTTATATGGTTTCTTTTACTGTATTTTCCAAAAGAGTATTAGCTGGACGCTTTAGTCCTAAGTTTTCCCGTAAAGTACTACCTGTATATTCGGTACGGAACAATCCTCGTTCTTGCAGTACCGGAATAACCAAATCAACAAACTCATCTAAACCACCTGGTAAATAAGGCGGCATAATGTTGAAGCCATCTGCTGCCCCATTATCAAACCATTCTTGTAATTGATTGGCGATTTGCTCTGGAGTCCCTTTAATCTCACGATGTCCACGGGCACCAGATATTTTCTGATACAGTTGGCGAATCGTTAAGTTTTCTCGATCTGCTAGATCCTTAACTAACTTAAA
>CALCRD010000327.1 GCA_937894355.1 uncultured Bacillus sp. | reverse complement strand
ATCCTTTATTTTTTCCCAGAAGACAACTACTGGGAATCAGGAGAAGTTAGTTGCTATCAATGTTGCACAGGGTGTGTTAGAACAGATAAAGTTTGATGGATATAAAGAAATTACAAATGCAGAAAAGAATGGAACTGTGGTTTATCCGAAAACATACACAGAATCTAGTTGTACAAATTGTCCTTTCTTAAATAATAAAGAAAAAGCTGAATGTGATGGAAAGTACACTATAGAAGTTAATAACATTAGTTACAAGATTGAAGTCTTAGTCAAGAAGGAACTGGATTTGGAGACTAATCTTCATTCAGTTGAAGTAATTGTTAAAGGGAATGATGATAAGAAAAAGAGTTCAGTGAAAGGGTTTGTTGAATTATGATTAGACGAATACTTGATTCTGCAAAGGGACTTACCCTTGTAGAGTTACTTGCCACTCTTGCTATATTTAGTCTAATCTCCGTTATTATCATTGGCTATTTAATTGGCGGTATGAATAATTTTAAAAAGGTAAACGAAGAGATTGCGTTACACGATGAGGCTAACTACGTTATGTCTGAGTTTGTAAACTATATTTTTGTTGCAACCAAGATTATTGATAAAGAACAAACTGGTTGTAAGTCTCTCATAGAAGTAACAGACTACTATGGGAATGTTAGCAAATTGGGTTTTGATAATTATAAGGCAGTCATTATCAAAAATCCTGGTACTGAGGCAGAGGAAAAAATCGAACTATCTTCTTATACCTTTTCTTGTGGGAGTATTGCTAAAAAAAAGGTGGAGAATGGAAAGGTCCTTGATAAAGCTCAAATTAAGATGTTTATCCGAAATGAAAAAGCAAAATATTCGAAAGAGATTGTATTAGATAGTGAAGTTTCTTTTGTGAACGTAGAATAAGAAATGAGGTTCGGAGTTATGAAACTAAACCAGAGAGGGGGAACCCTCGTAACAGTTTTGTTGGTGATTTTAGTATTTTCGGTGCTTGGTTTTGCTTTGTTGAGTAGTGTTATTGGAGAAAACAAACGTACCAATACAACAGAGTCAAATATGCAAGCCCGCTATTTAGCAGAAAGTGGACAAACTTATTTTGTATCAGATGTTAAAAAATTTATAGATACTAAACTTGAATCTATTAACCCTTCCCCTGACGCTAACACTAGCATTAATGATTTCCTTGATTACTTCCAAGAAATGTTCCTAAATACGAATAAGTATTCAGACGGGTTAATAGTTGGAAATCCGTGGAGTGAAAGTAATCCAGAACAAATTAGAGTAAATGCTGAATTTATTAACGGGGATCCGACTTACGAAAAAATTTTAGATAATGACCCCCTGTATACAATTCCTAACCAAGTGAAGATTGACTATAATGAAAAAAAAATAAAGGTTACAAGTGTCGGTAAAGACGATTCAAATGAAAAAGAATTAACCGGTTACTATAAGCTAATCTTTTTTGTGGATTTTGAAGGTCCTAAATTTGAATTGGCAGATTTCACAAATAATGGGGTAGCGTTTGATTTCGCCGAAACTAGCCTGGTAGATTTAAATATCATTCTATTAGACCTAGGTTTGATAAATCCAAAAGGACCAGATAAAAAGTTTTATCGAGTACCAAATGATTCGATTATTGATGTTAACGTTTTGGGTCCTGTATTGGGGTTTAATATTGGAGATGGTGAAAGATTTGAAGCTATGGAAAAGGGAAGAGTTATTGCTACCAGAGAAGGAGAAGTTTTGGGTTTAGATCTTTTTAAATATAAAAGATATGTAGCATTACCAATTAGCATTCTCCAGTTCGTGGATAAAGATGATACTAACGTTGTTATAGATGGAGGATTTACTGATTTTGTGCTTTTAGGGATTACTCACAATGCTTACAGGGATATTGACTTTAAAAAGTTAGCGATAATTGGAAACGCAATAATCCAGCAAGATCGTTACGGCTGGTCTGGTGTAAGGGATGATGATGATGTACGCAGAAAATTTTCCTTTGTTGAAGGTCTGTTTGTGAATAATTCATTAGTGATTGGAGGCTCCGAGGGAGGGGTGGGCAAACTTAGACTGCGTGGAAAAGTTTTTGTGATGAAAGATCTTAAATTTAAAGATATCGATTTAAGAATTGGTGATTCTCCCGAAAACGAAGCGAATTTTACACCTAAGGACTATCTTTCAGATTTTTACGTCAAAGGTAATGCTAGTATTACAAATACTTGTTTGTCATTAAAATCTGACGATTATGAATTCCGTCTTTTTGCGGAGGGGAGAATAACAATTGAAAATAATTCATCATGTAATGAATATAAAGGTCTGTTTTATGCGAAAAACGGAATTGAAATAAAACCAAATGGTAAAAAAATCATTATCAGAGGTGGATTAATCGGTGATGTGATTATTAATGAAAAAGACAAAGAATTTCTAGAGTATATACCAGACCCAAATTATTTGGACAAAGTTGAAATTAGTGATGTTGAATTAATTAATAAAGGTAGAACGCTTAAATAATTTTATATAAACGTATTTCTGTTTATCCTAGAGTAGCGTTCGAAAACCCTTCTGAAATTTTCTGGTTATATGTTTGTGAACACGGACAAGCAAAGCTACCGCCTTATTATAGGTTTCTCTAGTAGGTATAATAACTTAAAGCCTCTGGATTAAAAAATCTTTATCTGAAAACTGATTCATTAACGAGGAGGGGAAAGTTATGAAACTTAACCAGCAAGGGGGAACCCTCGTAACAGTATTGCTAGTTATTTTAGTATTTTCAGTGCTTGGCTTTGCTTTAATGGGTAGTGTTGTAGGTGAAAATAAACGGACTAATACTACAGAATCAAATATGCAAGCTCGCTATTTAGCTGAAAGTGGATTGACCTACTTTGAAGCTGATTTTAAGTATTTTATTTCGGAATCATCTAGAGCGAGTGTATTAAAAGACTTTCGAGAGTTTCCTGAATATCTAAAAACTCAATTGAGTAAATATTTTGCGGGGGATGGATTCTCTGTAAGTCAAATTGGCTCTGAAGGAATAAAAGTAAGTGCAGAATGGGTTAACGAGGCAGGTGAAATAGTAACCAACTTCAATAGTACGGAAATTGATATTAATAACATTAGACTAAAAGTAATAAGTATTGGGAAAATCGATTCAAATGAAGAATCATTAACTGGATATTATAAACTAGGGATAGATATTGACAAATATACTACTGAATTTGAGGATTTTACTGCAGATGGAATGGCGATTGATTTTGCTAATATTAATGTTGCTAAACTTCAACTCGGTCTTGGTAAAGACATAATTGAAATAGCCGATCTTGATGTGATCAAGGTTCCGGGAAGTGCAGAAAGATACTATCGAGCTCCAAATGATGACCTACTATATGTCGGTCTATTAGGCGATCTTATTAAACTGAAAGTTCCTAAAAAAGAAGCGTTTAAAACTATGGAAACCTATCAAGTAATCGCCACAAGACAAGGTCAATTTTTGGGTGCAGATATTTTATCGAATAACCAATTTGGTACATTAATTTCCTTAGATGTTGGTGAGCTTCAAGTCCAAACCAATACGAACGTTTTAATTGATGGTCAATATACTGGGTTAGAACTACTAGGAATTCCACTTTCAGTGAACTACAAAGATATAGATTTTAGGAAGTTGGCGGTAATGGGTAATGTGATCATCCGACAGGACCGTGAAGGTGCAGCACAAGACGCATACAAGATGGTAAAAGTCCTAGGAATCCCCTTACCTAAATATGATAAAGAGGTTCGCCGACGTTTTTCCTTTGATGAAGGTTTATATGTTTATAAATCATTAGTGATTGGTGGCAAACCAAGTAGTAATGGTAATAACCTAATGCTCCGTGGTGATATGGTTACGAAGGAAAATCTATTTACTTCCGATGTGAACATCCAGTTTGGTGATAGTGATGTGAACCAGAGTAGCTTAACACCAGAGGATTATACTTCTGATTTTTACGTGCATGGTGATGCCACTATTAAGGCGAGCACCTGCATAAAGTATAAAAACAACTACAATTTCCGAATTTTTTCCAAAGGGAAAATAACCATTGAAAATAACAAAGCTTGCAATGAATATAATGGGATGTTTTATGCTGAAAAGGGAATTGAAATTAAAACGAATGGCGAAAAAATGAAGATTAGAGGTAGACTAATCGGAGATGTAAATATCGTTGATGATCAAATTGGTAACCTCGAATACCCTAATTATGGGTCTTCAGATATATACAAAGTCATAGTCGGGAATACTAAATTAATCCAAAAGGGACGATCCTTCGAATAAACAAGATGACTTCACCATCTGCATGAAGAAATATAAATCTTTACGAAAACAGCTTACTTCTAAAAAAGAACCTTTGGGATTCGTTCAAGGTTCTTTTCGTATTTTAGCTCTGCAACTAATATAATGATATTGAGAAATAATTAAGAAAGGAGGGGTGGAGAATGTCTGATTCTTACTATAAAAAAGATGTTGAGGATTTCTTTTTCGAAAAACCACTACAACTTAACTTATTTTTAGCTGTGGAAAAAATGATCGATTCGATTGGGCCGGTGACAATTGAAGTCAGCAAATCGCAAATATCATTCGGAACTAAAACAAAATTTGCTTGGGTGTGGCTCCCGCCTATTTGGTCAAATAATCGTCCGGAGAACTGTATCGTCCTAACTTTTGGAGCTGAAAAACAAATTGAAGACCAACAAATAGTTGAAGTGGTTGAACCTTATCCAGGTCGCTTTACCCACCATATAATCGTTGAGACAGAATCTGATTTAACTAATGAAGTATATCACTGGCTGTGTGAATCCTATGACTTTTCGCAAAAGCGGGGAAAGAAACAGAATCAAACTACGAATAGTAAAGAAAACCAAACATCAACTTCTTGAAAAACTATAATTTAGATTGATTACATAAATTTCAATAAACAGGAGTGTGCAGCCCTTGAAAATAGTCATTGCCCCAGATTCATTCAAAGAAAGCCTTTCTGCCCTAGAGGTAGCCGAAGCTATAGAAACAGGATTTAAACAAGTTCTTAAAGACGTGGACTATGTGAAAATTCCAATGGCAGATGGAGGTGAGGGGACTGTTCAGTCACTTGTAGATGCCACAGGTGGAAAAGTCATTCAAAAAAAAGTAACTGGACCACTTGGAGAGCCTGTGGAAGCATTTTTTGGAATTCTTGGGAATGGTACCACAGCTGTTATAGAAATGGCTGCTGCATCAGGTTTGGAGCTTGTTCCACTTGAAAAGAGAAATCCTCTTTTGACTACGACTAAAGGGACGGGGGAATTAATTGCTGCAACATTAGATTATGGCGTAAATCATATTATTATTGGGATTGGTGGAAGTGCTACAAATGATGGCGGAGCAGGTATGGCGCAAGCACTTGGAGTGAAGCTACTAGATAAAAATGAAAGAGAAATTGGTGAAGGAGGAGGGGAGCTTGGAGAATTAGCCAAGATTAATGTCTTGGAACTTGACCCTCGGCTAAGAAACGTAAAAATCGAAGTGGCTTGTGATGTTGATAATCCTTTAACGGGTGAAAAAGGGGCGTCCGTAATTTTTGGGCCGCAAAAAGGGGCCTCACCTGAAATAATCTCTAAATTAGATGCTAATCTTGCTCATTTTGCCGCCATTATTGAACGGGATCTTCATAAACAAATAATGGACGTTCCCGGTGCTGGAGCAGCTGGAGGACTAGGTGGAGGTTTGCTGGCATTTTTACCTTCAGAATTGAAGCGGGGGGTTGAGATTATTATTGAAGCAACAGGACTTGCTGATATTGTGCGCACTGCTGATTTGGTCATAACAGGAGAAGGGAAAATTGATGGACAATCAATTTTTGGGAAAACTCCGATTGGCGTGGCTAAAGTCGCGAAGAAGTATCGAGTTCCTGTTATCGGTATCGCTGGAAGTATATCTGATGATAGTCAGGTGGTACTTGAATATGGTATTGATGCGATTTTCAGTATTGTCCCGGGAATGATTTCGCGAGCAGATGCATTCGAAAATGCAGCGAAATATCTGGAATGCACAGCAGCAAATGTCGCTACTGTATGGAAAATGAACATGCCTGGCAGCACCTGAGTTTAAGTAGGAATTCCTTATAACTCAATGTGGAACCAGGCATTTTGTTTGGCGTTTTTCATAGTACTCCTGTGCGTTTTTTCTCTGGTTTGATATGGGTAATCAGTCCTTCGTAACCGGTCATATATAAATCAATTCCGGGATGCTTATCCAAATAATGCTCCTGAATGAGTTGGAAATAATTCACCCGGTGAAGCGGGTCATACGGCATCATAGGATATTGGCTATTTGTTTTATAAAATAAATAAACTGCTGTTTGAACCCTGTCGATGATAGCGGGAATTTGTTTTTCCCTTTCTTCGAAAATTTCGTAAGTTTCTTTTGCCATATAGTAAGGTTTGTTAGGTATTCCTTTAAGATAAGGAGCTAATTTTTGGAAATCAATGCTGTTGTCCTCTTTAACAAGAATGGTTCTCTTAATCCCTGCTGGTAGGTCCTCAGAAAACTCTCGAATAGCAAAGCGGACATCACTTAGAGTTGCTTCTATTATCGGCCATTCAACAACAGCTTTTTCTTCGTTTTTCTTATGTTTTCCTTTTAATCGTTGTTGCCCCTTTTTAATTCCTTTCAGAGAAAGAAGATCAAGGTATTTAGTCATAATGACATACCCAGTGAGAACGCCAACTCCAAGACCGAACAACACACCAATTACCGTATAAGATGGAGAATTGTTAAGCTTTGTATCCATAATTGCCCCGAGCTGGTAGCCTCCAAATATGCAAAGACCAAGTGCAAAACCAATCATTATATGAACAGAAGATGTTGTGATTAAGAAGTTAATGAATTGCTGATAATTAGCATTTAGAGCAACTTTTCCTTTTTTTAAAGGGTCTTGTACATCTGCAACAATTTCCTTAGATGCATGGCAGTCTTCGAAAAATTTTCCCATAGAAATTTTAACAGTCTCAGGGTCATTTTTGATAATATAGGAGGATTTTTTGAAATTCCCTTTAGAATATTTGATAAAAATCCATTTTGTTTCTTCCTGAAACTCAATTTTTTCTATTACTTTGCCATGTTCTTTTAAATACATTGTTTTCATGATGCACCACGCACCCCTTGAACTTTCTTAGCCCGACTATCTTCATGGGCTTGAGTACGAATCAGTAAAGCATCTTTTCTGGCTTCCTTTACAACATTGGAAGCTTCTTGTCGTCCTTTTGCAATAATTTCCTTTGCTTGTCTTAATGCTTCTTCAGTAATTTCCCTTTGTTTCATCATATTGCTTTCTGCATCTTGTTTGTAAGTTTCTGCAAGCTTTAATTCATTTTCTATTGATTCTCTCCGATTTTCCATCGCTTCAACAATCTTTCCCATAAACTTGTTTTTGAGGATGAAAATTAGGACTGTAAATAAAATAGCCTGATAAATCATTGTACCCAAGGAAACTGGCATTCCTAAAATTTCAATATCTCCCACTTTCTACACCTCCTTTAGTGAGCCTCGTTTACTCTTTGCCCGATATATACCATAAAAAGTGTCACAAAAATGTAGGCCTGAATTCCTGCTATGAACAAGCAAAACGCCTGCCAAATGATCATTGGAAATGCTGTAAGAAGCCCAGCGCCAACACCAGTTAGAAGACCTGAGTCAAACCCATTTGTTACAGCACCTGCAAGAATTGCCAGCATTACTTCACCTGCATATATGTTCCCGAATAGTCGTAAACCAAGTGTAAGTGTAGTTGCAAATTGTTCAATTAAATTGATGATAAAGAGAGCCTTGAACGGTTTGAAAAAACTTTGGAAATACCTTTTAAATCCATGCATTTTAATGTGAATAAAATGAGTATAGACAATCAACATGATGGCAAGAGTCATGGTAACATGTGCGTCAGCAGTAGGAGATTTCCACCAAGTGGCATGTTCTTCTCCAGCTATGATGGCAAAGGGAAGTCCCAAAATATTGGCTATAAAAATATAGAGAAGTAGCCCTACGCCAGCTGAAAGGACGAAGAAATTTTGTTTGCTGCCAATGCAGTTAACCATAATATCTTGAACAAAATTGATTACCCATTCCATTAAGTTTTGCATTTTTCCAGGTTTTTTTTCTGTGATGTTTTTTGTACAAAGATGGACTAAAATTAGTACAATTAAAGCAGCGACTGTACTGGATAAAACAACTGACATATCAAATGTCAGTCCCAAAAATTGCACGAGAGGACGGGTGGAGTGCATGTTGTTTTCCTCCTTTCTGAGTCTTTAAAACGTACAGAAAGTAATGGAGAGTATGTAGGGGAGTCTGTGAAGTTTAGTTTAGTATATTATTATTATACAGAATGTTTTAGGAAAAAGGTATCTTGCAAACATAAAAATGTGAAAACATTCTGAATAATATCTTTATTAATATGGGCATGGTTAAAATGGTAATAAATTGGATTTCTAAAGTTCGAAAAAACTTAGGATGAATCCAAATGCCTTGATGTGACATAAATCACAGGCTCTTAGGAGAATCGAATGCTTATGCTGATGTAAAAAAATATCCAGTTAACTACCATGTTATGGTCGAGTTTTTTCGGAATCTAGAAATTGAAATTATTTTATTGATATACTAATGAGCGTTAGACGAAGTATCAAAGATTGTTCTATTAGAAAATGGGAGAAAGAAAGGGGAATTACGCGGATGGATATTATTGAAAAGGCTCTGGATATTGCCAGTCAAGCGCATGAGGGGCAGTATCGGAAACATACCAAGATTCCATATATTACACACCCTGTTGCAGTGGGGATGATTTTGCTGAAAGCTGGTTATGGTGAGGATATTATTGCAGCCGGAATTTTACACGATACGGTTGAGGACACTCAATTATCGTTACGTGATATTGAAGAAATGTTTGGTACGAAAATTGCCTTGATTGTTGCGGGATGCTCTGAGCCTGATAAATCACTTTCCTGGGAGGAGCGTAAGGAGCATACGATAGAATTTTTAAAAACGGCATCAGAAGATATTCGCGTTGTCTCTTGTGCCGATAAATTACATAATATTAAATCAATTGTGAGGGACTTTGAAAAAATCGGCGAAGCAGTGTGGAAGAGATTTAATCGAGGCAGAAATCAACAGGAGTGGTATTACCGCAATATAGTGGCGAGTTTGGGACACTCATCAAATTTTGAATTGCTCGAAGAACTGCAGGTTGAGGTCAATAAGCTGTTTCCGAACGCGTAAAGGATCCCGTGTCCATTAAAGGAGACATCAAACTTACTATTTGATGTCTCCTTTGTTTGTGTTTGCTGACGAAATGTCCGTTTTTGTGTAAAAAATGCCTTGTTTTTTGTTAAAAGTTCGTCACCGGGGCAAATAAGTGTAATGTTTTGAAGAAATGGTCTTGTTAACGAAGATTGCGAGCCAATTTTTACTGTAAAATGCTTATTTTTTATAAAAATTACGATTTTTTAGGGAGATATGTCCGACTTTCGGAGGAAATGTCCGACTTTCGGGTGGAAATGTCCGACTTTCGAGTTGAAATGTCCGACTTTCGGGAGTAAATGTCCGACTTTCGGGGGTAATGTCCGACTTCCCGGAAAACGTCCGAATTCCTACCTCAAGAATAGCCATCCCTCAGAATAGACCGAAACCCACCCCGAAACCAGTCCACCCTCACATCACCCAGCCACTTTCACTCACCCACACACCGAAACTCATGTACCCAAACTCTCATGTTCGGAAGCCAGGGCATTCCTGGGTGGAAAGACAAAATCGCATCCCGATACTCATCAACGGTATTATAGCCCTCCTGAACCGCATGTTCATCAGTTAAATCGCCAATTGCCTGTGAATAAACTCGGTCCACAATAAACCTTTTGTTCTGTAAAACCATGACCTCACCAACATCAGCATATCTGCCATTGCGGCGCGTGGCCGTTTTTCGACCTTTAATAACCTTATCAACATCGGCTGGCACTGTAACCAACCGCTCAATTGTACACGTTTTTGGAGGAAGTCCCCCGCTAACTTTTCCCTTTTCCACTTGAAAATACTCCCTTCGATTTTGCATCTCTAGTAGGGAGTATTTCCAATTTTAACCGATAATAGTTTCTAAACCACAAGTTTTGTTCAAAATACTAATGGGCGAAGATTACTCACTCTCCACAAAATTATTATTTTCACCAACAAATAGCACATAGTCCAGCTTTGGAAATTGGGTACTCTTAGGTATTTTCACATAAACAGCTTGCAGAAACGATCTGTAATCTGCTGGATTAACAAGTGGACCATCATCCCTTTTGGTGAATTGGGCAACAACAAAATCCTTTTTAAATCCGGCAATGGCAATTTCTAGGGGTTCAGGCTGTGAAATAGTCAAGATGTTGCCAGTTAAATCTAAATTAAGAGGCTTTATTTTTTTTGAAAAATCAATGCTACCAAACATAACTTGCGAACCGTATTGAAGCACTTCAACTTGCCCATCGTCAGTAGATTTCCGTTCAACAAAAATGAGTGGATCGGCAAAGTTGGTTGCAGGTATGTCTAGACTTTCCCCACTAAAATCCAAACTCCATTGGTGCAACACTTTAACGTCCTTAACCTCGTCTATATCCCCAGCTAGTGCAGCATCAACCAAGTTGGAATAACTTAATTTCGCCTTGGCAATTTCTCCATGGTCAGTTAGAAAATCAAGATTAGTATTCTTTGGTTCAGGTAAAAGGTAAAAGATAATCGTCGAGCCGAAAAGGATGGCTGAGAAGCTCACGAAAATCCATTTTAAGCCTTGATTCTGGGCATAGCCTTGAATCACATATAACCCGATAAATAGAATGATGATTACCAAAAAGATAAGCCAGCCAGTCATAATCGCACCTCCATCCGGTTTGTTAATAGGATGGAGCTGCCAAAAAGAAGAGTGAAAGTAAGCAACACTTTAATGGTTAATAAAAACAAGGACGCTTCATGTAAAAAAAACGAACCGATTGCTAGATTAAGCACAACAACAATAATTGAGAAACTTAGGGCTAACAGTTTGAACAATTGAAACAGAACCCCGAAGAAATAACCGAT
>CALCRD010000326.1 GCA_937894355.1 uncultured Bacillus sp. | reverse complement strand
AGACGTGTTTGAGCTCATCCCTGCAAATCCTGGTTTTGGATTTGTAGGGATGGATCGAAACGGCCGAGAAGTTAGGAGCCGTAGCTAGACAAAAAAACGGTGTAACTTGTTTTATAAATTTCTTCTTCTGCATTATCTAGTTTTGAGGGAATAAAATAAACTTTTTCCTTGCAAAAAATTGAAAAAGTCATTATAATAAATAATGTCTTGTCAATTAAATAGTCTGGTGGCGATAGCGAGAAGGTCACACCCGTTCCCATACCGAACACGGAAGTTAAGCTTCTCAGCGCCGATGGTAGTTGGGGGTCTCCCCCTGTGAGAGTAGGACGTTGCCGGGCTGTTTAAAAAATATTTATAATTTTATCGTCGCGGGGTGGAGCAGTCCGGTAGCTCGTCGGGCTCATAACCCGAAGGTCGCAGGTTCAAATCCTGCCTCCGCAATACTTTTGAAAAAAGCGAAATTTAATTTCGTCTTTTTTTTTGCCTTTTTTATCGCAGGTTGGGATAACAAACTGAAGGGTGTATCAATTTATCCCGTTTTTGATGCTATTTCAGAAGTTGTTTTGCTCATATGAAATAAATCATGTAAACTACAGATATAATGTTTTTCCTTAGGAGGAGACCAATTCCTAAGGATTTTTTAAAACTAAAATTGCCAAGTTTTTATTAGTCCAAAAATCTTGTCAGGCAAATTTCAAGCCATATACCACAATATATAATAGAGATTGTTGCAAGAGGATAAAGAATATACAATAAAGGTGATAAAGGGTATGAGTGAATATAAATTCATTTCAAATGAACCACAGCAGACATTAGATTTTGCAAAAAGACTTGCCGAAATGTTACAACCTGGAGATGTTATTGCACTTGAGGGGGATTTAGGCGCCGGAAAGACTACCTTTACTAAAGGGCTAGCGGAAGGATTAGGAATAAAGCGAACTGTTAATAGCCCAACATTTACAATTATTAAAGAATACCAAGGAACGAGGATGCCCCTGTATCATATGGATGTTTATCGGGTTGAAGATTCGTTTGAAGACCTTGGTTTTGACGAGTATTTTGAAGGAAATGGTGTAACAGTTGTCGAATGGGCCCATCTTATTAGAGAACAGTTGCCTGCCAGTTTATTAACCATTAATTTATATCACAGAGATGAACAATCACGTGAGTTAGTATTAGAATCAAAGGGACCTCGTTATGAGGGATTATGTAAGGAGTTATTGAGATGAAAGTATTAGCAATTGATACTTCGAATTATGTTTTGGGAATTGCCCTCATTGACGGTGAAAAGGTAATTTGCGAATACATAACTAATTTAAAGAAAAATCATTCTGTACGAGTCATGCCGGCAATCGAGCAGGTTATGAAGGAAAGTGAGACAAAACCTTCAGAGCTAACCAAAATTGTTGTAGCAAAAGGACCAGGATCATATACGGGTGTTCGAATTGGGGTTTCTATTGCAAAAACATTAGCTTGGACTTTGGGTATACCGTTAGTTGGCGTATCGAGTTTAGAAATTATGGCTGCTGCAACTGGCCGCTATTTTCAAGGAAGCGTTTCGCCATTATTTGATGCAAGACGAGGACAAATCTATACAGGATTGTTTCATTATTCAAAGGGTAAGCTTGAGATAATCGAAGCAGACCAACTTATTCAGTCAAAAGATTGGGCAAGCCAATTGAAACAACGCTCTGAAACCATTTTATTTTTGGGTAATGATCTACCAATACATCAGCCTGTTTTTGAGGATATTCTTGGACCTCAAGCTGTGTTTGCCGAAATGACGGAACATAATCCTCGACCTTCGGAACTGGCGTTGCTTGGAAAGTATTTACCTGGAGAGGATGTCCATTCCTTCGTACCGAATTACATTAGACTTGCAGAGGCAGAGGCGAAATGGTTAGAAGCAAATAAGCAAAAGCAATAGGATAGAGGGAACGATATGAATGAATCAATAATTTTTCGAAATATGCTTCTATCAGATATTGATGATGTGTTGAAGGTAGAGCAGGAGTCTTTTTCTCTACCCTGGAGTCGTGACGCCTTCATTACCGAGGTTTCGAATAATCGCTTTGCTGTTTACATCGTTATTGAAGAAGAAAATCAGGTGATCGGCTATTGTGGAGTTTGGGTGATTGTTGACGAGGCACATATTACAAATGTTGCTATTCTACCTCAACATCGAGGGAGAAAACTAGGGGAAGCATTGTTTAAAAAGGTAATCGAAGTAACGAAAGAAATGGGTGTCATAAAGATGACGTTGGAAGTTAGAACGAGCAATCATGTGGCACAGTCGCTTTATCGCAAGCTGGGATTCCGGGATGGGGCGATTCGGAGAGGATATTACCCTGATAATCAGGAAGATGCTTTAGTTATGTGGGTGAATTTATGAAAAAAGATTTATTAATCATGGGGATTGAAACAAGCTGTGATGAAACGGCCGTGGCAATTATTAAAAATGGTCGAGAAATCGTTGCTAATGTGGTAGCCTCGCAAATTGAAAGTCACAAAAGATTCGGTGGTGTGGTGCCTGAAATCGCTTCTAGGCATCATGTTGAGCAAATTACGATTGTATTAGAGGAAGCAGTACAACAAGCAGGTATAGACCTTAAAGATTTAGATGCGATTGCTGTAACAGAAGGACCAGGTTTAGTCGGTGCCTTGTTAATTGGTGTAAACACTGCTAAGGCAATTGCTTTTGCTCATGACATCCCGCTAGTGGGGGTCCATCACATTGCAGGGCATATTTATGCTAATCGGTTAGTGACTGAAATGAAATTTCCACTCTTAGCTTTAGTTGTTTCTGGTGGGCATACTGAACTTGTCTATATGAAAGCCCATGGCGAGTTTGAAGTAATTGGCGAAACAAGAGATGACGCTGCTGGTGAAGCTTATGATAAGGTGGCCCGGACATTCAATCTACCTTATCCGGGTGGACCGCATATTGACCGTTTAGCTCATGAAGGAACTCCAACAATCAAGTTACCAAGAGCATGGTTAGAAGAGGGCTCCTATGATTTTAGCTTTAGTGGCTTGAAATCTGCTGTAATCAATACGGTGCATAATGCGGAGCAACGTGGTGAAACTATTAAACCGGAGGACTTAGCAGCTAGTTTTCAACAAAGTGTTGTGGAAGTATTGGTAACGAAAGCAGTGAAAGCTACCAAGGAGTTTCAAGTTAAACAGGTTGTTCTCGCTGGTGGAGTAGCAGCAAATAAGGGCTTGAGGTCAGCATTAACAGAGGCTTTTAAAGAACTGCCGGATATTGAATTAGTAATCCCGCCACTATCACTTTGTACAGATAATGCTGCCATGATTGGTGCGATAGGTAGTGTAATGTTTGAAAAAGGTAAGCGATCTGATCTTTCGCTAAATGCAAACCCAGGATTAGACATCGCTATCAACAATGGTTTAGGCGATTAAAGGATGAAAAAGGTGGCTATCCACAATTTATAGTAACAAAAGGAAAACTCTCCATTAAACCGGAGAGTTTTTTTGTGGATAACTTTGTATTTCTGTGGATAGTGTGGATAAAATCGGACGAAATTGTGGATAATGTGGAAAAGTCCTGTGGATGTTGGAAAAAGGGCATTTGAATTGTTAATAAAAATGTTAATAAACTATTGATAAGTTTTTCGGGAAATTATAGCGATAAATAGAAGGGAAACCATGCTGTTTTAGCATGAATCCGGGCCTTTTTAAGCTGTAAGTATTTGGATAAAAAAAGCATTACTCCTATTTTTAGAAGTAATGCTTTTGTCTACTTGTTAAGGGTAATAATTATCCACAAAGTGGATAACTTTTATTGGGTGAGAAAATTTGCCTAATGCACCTAACTACTAGTCTTGGCGCTGGAGCAGTATAGGGTATTGCAGTTAATCTTCAGCTAGTTCTGCCCATTCTTCCATAAGCTCTTCTAGCTCTACCTGGGCTGCTTCGCTTTGTTTATTAAGCTCTAGTACCTTTTGATGATCTTGATAGACCTCAGGGTCGCATAATAGACTTTCATTTTCGCTTATGGTTGCTTCTAATATTTCGACCCGTTCCTCAATTTCTTCTAAACGACGTTTGCGTTGTCGCTCAAGTTTTTTTGCCTCTTTGTCTTGTTGATAATTACTTTTTGCAGGCGGAAGGGAATCTTTCGTTGCCTTACTGGAAGTTTGTTGTTTAAGTGCTTCAAGTTCAGCTTGCTCAAGTTTTTTTTCAACATAATAATCGTAGTCGCCCAAATATTCAGTGGCACCAGTCTTCCCTAATTCAAAAACCTTAGAAGCTATGCGGTTAATAAAATAACGGTCATGGGAAACAAACAAAAGTGTTCCTGGATAATCGATTAGCGCATTTTCCAAAACTTCTTTACTATCTAAGTCGAGATGGTTAGTAGGCTCATCGAGAATTAAGAAGTTAGCTTTCTCCATCATGAGCTTGGCCAAAGCTAGGCGAGCCTTTTCGCCACCGCTCAGTGTAGAAACAATTTTTAAAACATCATCCCCGGAAAACAGAAAATTACCTAAAACAGTGCGAATTTCTTTTTCACTGCTTAACGGATATTCATCCCAAAGCTCGTTTAAAACGCGCTTATTTGATGATAATTCTGCTTGCTCCTGATCATAGTAGCCGATCGTAACATTGGAACCTGATTTTATTTCGCCTTCAATTAGCGGAAGCTTATTGACGATTGTTTTTAACAAGGTAGATTTGCCAATTCCATTTGGTCCTACCAGGGCAAAACTTTCTCCACGGGTAATCCGAGCTGAAATATTCTCTGACACCTTTTCATCATGATAACCTACACTCACAGATTGGATGTTTAGAACCTCATTCCCGCTTTGTTTTTCGATATTAAAGGAAAAGGTAGCTGATTTTTCATCGCCAAGTGGGCGGTTCATGACATCCATTTTTTCTAATTGTTTCCTGCGACTTTGGGCCCTTTTTGTGGTAGAGGCACGTGCTAGATTTCGCTGCACAAAATCCTGCAATTTAGAAATTTCATCCTGCTGCTTTTCATACATTTTCATTTCGCGTTCATAATTTTCCGCTTTATAGGCTAAATAGGAGCTGTAATTACCGACATATTTTAAAATTTGTTGTCGGGAAATCTCATATACCTGATTCACTACTTTATCTAAAAAGTAACGGTCATGGGATACAATTAAGATAGCTCCTTCATAGTTTTGTAAATACTGTTCCAGCCAAGATAAAGTATCGATATCTAAATGGTTGGTAGGTTCATCCAAAATAAGGATATCAGGTTTAGTTAATAATAGTTTACCGAGAGCAAGTCGAGTTTTTTGCCCACCACTTAAACTGGAAATTTTTGTAGAATAATCAAATGTGTGGAAATTTAAACCATGAAGGACAGAGCGGATGTCTGCTTCATATTGGTAGCCACCCATATCTTTAAATTGTACCTGCAGGAGGTCATAGTCTTTTAATAATTTTTCATATAATGATGTATGATTAATAATAGTGGGATCGGCCATTTTCATTTCCAAATCACGGAGCCTTTGCTCTTGTTCGCGTAGGGTTGCAAATACTGTTAGCATTTCCTCCCAAATTGAAAGACCTGACTCAAGACCGGTATTCTGAGCTAAATAGCCAATGGTAACTTCCTTTGGCTTCATGATTTCCCCAGAATCAAACGACATTTTTCCGGCAATAATTTTTAGTAATGTAGATTTGCCTGCCCCATTACGGCCGACTAAGGCAATTCTATCTCGGGTTTGCACTTCTAGTTTAATATTGGATAAAATAAGGTCAGCACCATAATATTTATGTAATTGATTTACTTGTAATAAAATCATTGTTATTCACCTCTATTAGCATAGAATAAGTGTAACGTATTCCCATCATAACGGCAATAAGGTGAAGACTTGTGAAGGAAAATACAAGTTGCTACACAATTGGTTTAAAAAATAGTGTATGATTTTCTTAGAGAGGTGTTAATTAGTGGGAGAATTTACTCATTTTAATGAAGAAGGCCGCGCAAAAATGGTCGATGTTAGTAGTAAACCGGAAACAATTAGGACAGCTGAAGCATTATCGAGCATTATCGTTAATAGTGACATATATGAAAGAATCACCAATAATAAGATGAAAAAAGGCGATGTGCTTGCAGTCGCACAGGTTGCTGCAGTAATGGCCTGTAAAAAGACATGGGAGATTATCCCGATGTGTCATCCAATCCCGTTAAATGGTGTGGATGTGTCATTTTTCTGGGAAAATGAACATGAAGATGAATATACTTTACATATCTCAGCGAAAGTAAAAACAAAAGGAAATACTGGGGTTGAGATGGAAGCGTTAACAGCCGCATCTGTTTGTGCTTTAACTGTTTATGATATGTGTAAGGCCGTCGATAAGGGTATGGTGATCGGCAAAACATATTTAGTAGAAAAAACCGGAGGCAAAAGTGGCGATTTTTATAGAGAAAACCGCTTGAAATAATTTTTTACACGAGAGGAGAGTGAAAAAATGGCAAATGATTATACTACAAAAATTCCCCAAGCCACTGCAAAAAGATTACCACTATATTATCGATTTGTGAAAAATTTGCATTCATCTGGAAAGCAACGAGTATCCTCTGCTGAATTGAGCGAAGCGGTCAAGGTGGATTCAGCAACTATTCGTAGAGATTTCTCCTACTTTGGAGCATTAGGAAAAAAGGGATACGGGTACAATGTTAACTATTTGTTGACGTTTTTTCGTAAAACACTTAATCAGGATGAGTTGACCAAAGTGGCCTTAATCGGTGTAGGAAATCTTGGTACGGCCTTTTTGCATTATAATTTTTTGAAAAATAACAATACCAAGATTGCCATGGCTTTTGATGTTGATCCAAGTAAGGTTGGTACAAGTATAAGCGATGTTCCGATTTACCATTTGGATGAATTGGAAGTAAAGTTAAAGGAAGAGAATATCCAGGTGGCTATTCTGACAATTCCGGCTACAGTTGCCCAGCAGGTCACTGACCGGATAACAACGGGAGATGTAAAAGGAATACTTAATTTCACCCCCGCAAGACTAAACGTTCCTTCCGATATTCGTGTTCATCACATTGATTTGGCAGTAGAATTACAATCACTCGTCTATTTTCTAAAGCACTATCCGAAAGCTTTAGAAGAATAATGAGGATAACTGGGCTAGGGTAAAGAATATAAAACATAGCCCTGGTTTACGGCTAGTATATTTACACATGAAAAATGAGCCAAGAAAGTTTGGCTCATTTTTTTTCGGATAATTTTTTAATTCTAAAGTGAAAAATCACTAGTCTTAATCCTGACCCAAAATCGAAAGTAGCTAGGAGAATCAAAAAGAAGCTAAAAATTGTCCAACCGCTTTCAGTTACATTGGTTGTTGCTAAGTAAGTAAATAGGCAAGCTAAAATGATATAGATGATGCCTGAAAATAATGGTGACTGTCTCATTAAAATCCTCCAATAAAGCTTTGAATTTTCTCAGCTTGGCGAAGTATTCGTTCAATGTCCTCTTTAAATACACTTTGCATAATGACCACAAGGGTATTCATAGAAACATGGGCGATGATTGGGACAATGATTCGATTGGTTTTTACGTATAGAAACGCAAAGGTAAAGCCCATAGCTGAATATAGTAAAATATGCTCAGGTTCCATGTGACCTAAGGCGAAAATGACTGAACTTAATAAAGCCGATAGGAAAAAATTAAACCGTTTATACAAACTACCAAATATAATTTTCCTAAAGACAATTTCTTCTAAAATCGGACCCATAATGGAGCTGACGAAAATCATGATTGGGAACACTTCAATAATCCCCAGTATTTGTTGGGTGTTTTCAGAATTGAGCTCAATTCCCATCATTTGTTCTATTCTACCCGCAAAGCTCTGGGAAAATATCGCCAAAAATATGCCAGTGAAAGCCCAACCGATAGAGGTGGTAATACTAGCCTTATCTCTTTCGGAACCGATTTTATTTTCGTTGCGTAATATCCAAAGGATGATTATTAGGCAGGCGGTAAAGCTGAATACCAACCAGATGGGAACAGCTAACAGCCTCATTTCATTTAGTGTTTTACCAAACCATGTTCCAATATAGGCAATTACCGGTACCCCGATAAAACTAGATAAATGCATAAAGATATATGTAAGTAGAACAATCCAGTATTCCTTTTTCAAGTTTTTTTCTCCTTTTAACATTACATTTGGTTGTGCCCCTATAGTCCTATCTATTTTACTAATAAATAGCTCATGGTTTCAAATTAAGTTGTTTTTATTAGCCAAATTTCAACCATAAGGATAAAAATGGTAACATTAAGCATACTTATTAGGGTTGAACATAAAAAAATTAATGCCTGATACTTGCAAAACAGGCTTCGATTATTTATTATAATAATTGTGTTAGCACTCGATAGGCTTGAGTGCTAACAAAACTAATCTTACATATAATTTGAGGAGGTTGTTTCTCTTGTTAAAGCCACTTGGTGATCACATTATTATTGGACTTGTTGAGTCTGAAGAAAAAACTGCAAGCGGAATCGTGTTACCTGACACAGCTAAAGAAAAGCCACAAGAAGGAAACGTTGTTGCTGTTGGAACTGGTCGTGTGTTAGATAGCGGTGAGCGAATTGCAGTAGAAGTATCAGTAGGCGATCGCATTATCTTCTCAAAATACGCTGGTACAGAAGTAAAGTTCCAGGGTAAAGAATATTTGATTTTGCGTGAAAATGACATCCTAGCTGTAATTGGTGAATAATCAAGCTAGCAGATACCGTATATAAAATGATAACGATAAATTAGAGGAGGTTATTTTAACAATGGCAAAAGAGATTAAATTTAGTGAAGATGCCCGCCGTTCAATGCTACGCGGTGTGGATGCACTTGCAGATGCAGTAAAAGTAACTTTAGGACCTAAAGGACGTAACGTCGTTCTTGAGAAAAAATTCGGTTCACCATTAATTACTAATGACGGTGTTACGATTGCTAAAGAAATCGAGTTAGAAGATGCATTTGAAAACATGGGTGCCAAGCTTGTTGCTGAAGTAGCCAGCAAAACAAATGATGTTGCTGGGGACGGTACTACAACTGCAACAGTTCTTGCACAAGCAATGATCCGTGAAGGTCTTAAAAACGTAACAGCTGGAGCTAACCCAATGGGAATCCGTAAAGGGATCGAAAAAGCGGTTGCTACTGCGATTACTGAATTAAAAGCAATCTCTAAGCCAATCGAAGGCAAAGAGTCCATTGCTCAAGTTGCGGCTATTTCTTCTGATGATAAAGAAGTTGGTGATTTAATCGCCGAAGCAATGGAGCGCGTAGGTAACGATGGTGTTATCACAATCGAAGAATCTAAAGGCTTCACAACTGAACTTGATGTTGTAGAAGGTATGCAATTCGACCGTGGTTATGTTTCAGCATACATGGTTAACAATACCGATAAAATGGAAGCAGTATTAGAAAATCCATATATCTTAATTACCGATAAAAAGATTGCTAGCATTCAAGAAATTTTACCAGTACTTGAGCAAGTTGTTCAACAAGGTAAACCATTATTGATTGTTGCTGAAGATATCGAAGGAGAAGCACTATCTACTCTAGTATTAAACAAACTTCGAGGTACTTTCAATGCAGTAGCTGTTAAAGCTCCTGGATTTGGTGACCGTCGTAAAGCAATGCTAGAAGATATCTCCATTTTAACTGGCGGTGAAGTAATCACTGAAGAGCTTGGCCGTGAACTTAAATCAGCTACGATTGATTCATTAGGTCGTGCTTCTAAGGTTGTTGTAACAAAAGAAAATACAACAATTGTTGAAGGTGCTGGCGATTCTAACCAAATTTCATCTCGCGTTAACCAAATTCGCGTTCAATTAGAAGAAACTACTTCTGAATTCGATCGTGAAAAATTACAAGAGCGTCTAGCTAAATTAGCTGGTGGTGTAGCAGTAATTAAAGTTGGAGCAGCTACAGAAACAGAACTTAAAGAACGTAAACTACGTATCGAGGATGCTTTAAATGCAACTCGTGCAGCAGTTGAAGAAGGAATCGTTTCCGGTGGTGGTGTTGCCCTTCTTAACGTTTATAGCAAAGTTTCCGAGCTTCAAGCTGAAGGCGATATCGCAACAGGTATCAACATCGTATTACGTGCGATGGAAGAACCAGTTCGTACTATTGCTCACAATGCTGGCCTTGAAGGTTCAGTTATCGTTGAGCGCCTAAAACATGAAGCAGTAGGCACAGGATTCAACGCAGCTACTGGACAATGGGTAAACATGATCCAAGCTGGTATCGTAGACCCTACCAAAGTAACTCGTTCAGCACTTCAAAACGCAGCATCCGTTGCAGCTATGTTCTTAACAACTGAAGTAGTTGTAGCAGACAAACCAGAACCACCAGGAGCTGGAATGCCTGACATGAGCGGCATGGGTGGAATGGGCGGCATGATGTAAAAACGAAAAGCGGAAGCGGCTTGTTCAGCCCCGACAAGCATAAGACGGTCTAGGAAAGAAGGCGCTCTTTGCCTTCATTCCTAGATTGGCTTATGACCTCGAGGGCTAGCCGCTGGAGCTAGACAAAACCTTTGATGAGGGTTTTGGAGTAAGATGAGAGTGGTTTGCTAACATTTTGCTAACATAGAGGAAATTAACGGAGGCTTCTCATGAGTTCAGCGAACTTTTGAGAGGCTTCTTTTTTCATTTCTTGTGTTACGTGGAGATACACATTTTTCGTGATTTGATCATCAGAATGGCCAAGTCGATCCATGATTTGTTCGAGTGAGACACCAGCCTCAGCAAGAAGTGACGTATGAGTATGTCTTAAACTATGCGGTGTTAAATCTTCGTTTAAACCAGCAATTGCAAGTAGTCGTTTCATTCGATCTCGTACGTTTTTAATTACAATTGGATAACCAAATTGTCGTTCCATTTTGGCAAAGATAAAACTCTATTCGGAATAAAAAAGAAGATTAAAGGGATACAGGTGGTATTGGTGATACCTCCTCCGAAAGGGCATAAAGAAAAGACGAGTACTGAAGTAGTCGTCTATAAAATATAAAACATTAATTTCTATCAAGGAAATTTATGTAGTGGTTTTTTTGTTGTTATTTTTGCTTTTCGAGCTTAACCGTTGTAGTTGTCCCCATAGCAGAAGCCTCATAACTTAATACGCCGTTTTGATATGTCATAGTTTTAGTATCATCACTTGAAGCAAGTAAAGCATTTTCAGTTTTACTATGGTCATTTTTAGAATCCCATTTATAGGACGCATCAGCAGTTGTTGGAGCGATAAAAGAGCCAGCCCAATAAAGTGATTTTGTATCGCCGTTATCACTTACCCAATAAATTTCAATCGTATCACCGCTTATTGTAGCAGCTTGATAAGATTCCTCAGATTTGCTATTCGCTTGTTTCCATTCGCCCGTCAAGTCAGGTATTTGCTTTTCGGGAGCTTTGCTTTCGGTTGCATTTGCAGGGGTTTTGTCGCCGTTTCCCGAACTCTTCGGCGTGGAGCTACACCCCGAAAATAGGATTATGAGTAGAGCCATGCAAGAGGTAATAATTGCTGTTTTTTTCATTTTCGTTATCCTCCTAATTTTGATTTCTGTAGTCATTTTCAGACTCGTAAATGTTAGAACTTGAAATGCTATTTTTATGCCCACATTCCGTACATTGCCAAATGTATTTATGGTCATCAAAGCCAGACTGACCATTTAGGTATGCGTTGCAACGGTCACACCGCCAATCAATATCAGGGAATCTTTCACTCATAAGCTATAATCTCCTTTCCAATAATCTGTAAGAAACAAATTGTCTACTAGAATTTTTTAATTTTTTTTATAAGTGAACACTGCAGTGCTTTTGAAATTAGAAGGTGAATGATATGCTCAATTAGCTCTTCTTTTGTTTTCTCGCCTTTAGAGTAATCAGCCTTTAAAACTTGATATATGACTTCATCGTTTAATAAAACTATTAAGGAATCGGCGCTATTTGTTACTTTTCCATAAATAGTAATTTCACCAGTACCATTAAATTGAGAGGTGTTAATACTTATTTCCTCAGAATCCTCAAGGTTAAATTCCTCAACGTAATAATTCTGTGTTCTTTCATTATTCCTATACCTACACTATGAAAGAATGAATTAGGTTCTCCAAAAGTTGATTCGATTTTGTATCTTATATTATTAAAAAAGTTAGGAATTTGTAACGATATAAAAACAAGAATGGTAATAACAATATATATATTTTTCTTTTTCATTTATTATTACCTTCCACTTTCTTGTTAGTTAATTCAACGTACCAATCCTTACCGTTTTCTCATCAGTAAGGTGTACCTGTTCATTTAATATTAGGCTTTCAAGGGGGTCAAAGAAAATCTTTCCTTCGTTCGGCATAGTTACCTTTTTAATGAAATACCTTTTCCCGTTATCCATAAATGACCAAATTTCCACATTAACTCTGTAATTTTTTGTTTTTTCATCCTTTGGAAACAAATTTACATAATAGTTTGTGGTATACTCTTTCTTTTCTAATAAACTTCCAATCTGTTCAGAACCGTATTGAGTGTATGTAATTATTTCTATTGCTCCCCAAATAACTCCAATGGATAAAATGATTATGCTTGTTTTTGAGAAAAAGTTAATATTTCCGTATTATAGACTTTAATGACTTGTTGTAATGGGTTTACTTTTGTTTTTTCTTTCTTAAAAAAATAAAAAATTGAACGTAAAAGTAATTGAACAGAAAACCCCAATAATAATAATCCAGTGAAAAAACTAATTAAATCAAGGGTCGGGTATTATTAACGAATGGGTTTTTAAATACCTCCATAGTCACTTCTCCTTTTTAAGTTGCGTTCTTTAAGTGAATTATACCACCAAAACATTAAGTGAACTGAATGAATACAGTCTTCTGATTTATTTTTTCAAAAATCCTTTTTCGCAGTTGGTTCACTTTCTTTGTAGGGATTCCCATTAGGGCGGAGATGTGCCTTGTTTGTTTACCTTCAAGGATTAACCCCAAGACGGTCTTTTCTTGTGGTTCTGTAAGGGCCAGATGCTTGTTTGATGAGGGTTCCTTTTTTATCGCAATCCTTTAATCGTTTTTGTTTAAAATCGTCTCTCTCATCCATTCCTTATTGGCTCTCCAGTGGTTTGAATAATACAAAGAGGGAAACAGGGTGTCGGCACCGTATGAGGGCAACGTTATAACGGACGAGGTGAGGGTGATTAGTAAAGCATCAATTCCACAAGATGATTTGCCTTTTTAGTATGTAGAAAATGTTGGGTACAATTGGGTTTTTCATTGTTTTAGTGTGTCCGAATTTGTCCGACAGTTTGTCCGACATTTTTTTTTGTATTATTTATCTGTATAAATGTAAAACCGCAACAAATGTTGATTTATTGCGGTTTCTTTACTCCTCTTCCTTTCTATTATTTATGCACACGAACGGGCGGCATGATGTAATCACGCCCCGCAAATCCTTGATATATAAGGATTTTTGAGTAAGAAGAGAGTGAAATGCTAGCATTTTGTTAACATGATTTTTTAACGGAGGCTTCTCATAAGTTCATTGAACTTATGAGAAGCCTCTTTTTTGTGTAAAGGAAAACCCTAGGCTAGGTCTAGGGTTCTAAAAAAACTTACAGCGTGGTATTAAAAAAACTTTAAGCCTAGTTTTGAAGACAGCAAATTCGATAGATTTCTTTAATCAAGAAATGAACAGACTTGAAAATGGAAGGACGATTCTCGTGTTCCTTAGACCAAAAAGAATTTAAAATCAAAAGTTTAAGTGTTTTGTAAGTTTAATGGTTTATGATATTTAATATAAACACTATAGTTAACTTAGTTCGTTACTTTCTAGAATTGAGAAGGTAGAAAAGTAAGTGTATTAGGGGGAGAATGAGTTGAAGGGTCTAAAAGGAACGGAGAATATTGATTATGAGTGGTTGCTTTTAATCCTAGAAGCTAAACAAATAGGGTTAAGTAAAAAGGAAATTAGAGAATTTATTAATCAGAAAAAATGAGGTAGAAATATGAGATTACCTCCGAAAAAGTTCTTCGGAGAAAATTTCATGATAGGGATATTTCATCGTACAATTTAGTTAATTCAAAGGCAGGTTCGATTCCTAAGTCAGCTCGCAGCAGATCCTTATATTCTTGATATAGCTTTATTGCCTCAGTACGATTACCTAGTTGATTAAGTATTCGTAGACTAAGATTGATATTTTCATCTAAGTAGGGAGCTAATTTTCGTTGGAATTGGAGATAATAGAGTGTTTGATCTGGATCGATTAGACAGAAATACTGAATCAGTTTATCTACAAGTTTCATCATTTTTTCATCGTATTCGTGTGTTATAGTATAAGCCCATTCATAATTATTTATTGCCATATATGGGCCTTTGTACAGATGGATTATTTTTATTGCTAAGTTTATGTTCGTTTCATCTAGCGTATCAAGATTTTGATTTGTCATATTGAAATTCATTGTATCACAATCAATAAAATCTAAAGATAAGGCATAACTTTGATTTGAAAATGTAATGCAATTTTTATAACCAATATTGTTTAATGTTTTTCGTAAATGGGATACGCAAGTATGTAAATTAATTTTTGACTTTTTATATTCTTGCTCAGACCATAAGCTTTCGATAATGATATCTCGATGAATATACTTATTGATATGCGTTAGAAGGAAAGCGAATAGTTCCTTAACCTTTGCTGTCTTAAAATGAAGCAGTTGATTATCGTGAAATACATGCAATTCACCAAAACAGTTAACAACAAGAGGGCTGGTAAAGTTTTCTTCAGTTATTGTATTTGTTGACTTTTCTTTCATTTCCGTTAGTCGATCCATTGTTTTTTGCAGTCTTCTTGATGTAACGGGTTTTAATAAGTAATCAATTGAATTAATTTCAAATGCTTGTACAGCATACTCGGAATGTGCCGTTACAAAGACAATATGTATGGAGGATTGGATAGAAAGGATAGCTTCTGCTAAATCCAATCCATTTAACCCTATCATTTCAATATCCAAAAAAGCGATGTCAATGTTCTCCTTTTTTATATCATCAAGGATATGATTATGATTTGTATAGGATTTCACAACCAGAATGTTAGGGAAAGCATGTAATTTTTTTTCTAAAGAGATGAGTGATAGTTCTTCATCATCAACGATAATTGCCCGAATCATAAAAATTCATCCTTTTTATCATTTTAATATTTTGATTATACTAGATACCAAAAATGTTAACAATTACCATACAATAATTAAAAGCCTATTGCTTCATATAGAATCTTAAAGTAATAGCGATAACTCTTTTAAAAGGAGACACCATGAAGCGCAAAATATCAATTATTATTTCATTATGTATTTTTTTGGTTACCATCTTTAGTTTTACGAAGGGGTCTTTAATTTCCTGGGGAAAAGAATCATATATTGAAAGAGGTGTATTAGATTTACAAAACTGGAATGCGGAAGAAGACAGTGTGATTCAATTAAATGGTAAATGGGAATTTTATCAATTTGAGCTGATTGATCCTAAATTTTTTAATACCGATGCACATAGTAAAAAATATATGCGAGTTCCAGCTGTATGGGACGATAATCCTTCACAAAATGAAGGTAATATAGAAACGGGAACATATCGGGTGACGATTCAAGTGCGGGAAGATGGAAGGTACGGCATAAAAGTTAATTCCATTCGGCATGCAAGTAAAGTTTTCATAAATGGAATAGAAGTCGGTGGAAACGGAACACCATCGGAAGATGACCAAAAGTATGCATATCGTGAAGGGAAATACGTTGCCTTTAGTGAGAGCAAAAATAAAGAGATAGAAATTGTCATTCATGTTGCGAAAAAAAAACATGTGCCAAATGGGGGAATTGTTAAACCAATTCTCTTTGGCGAAGCCGATCAGATTACTAGAATGAATAATCAAGACTTACTAATAGATAGTTTTATCTTTAGTGGATTTATTTTATTAGCAATTATTTTTTTCTTTAACTATATTCAGTCCAAAAAAGAATGGCATGATCTTTACTTCGCTATCTTCTGTTTGGTACAGGGGGTATATGTATCTACTCAAAATGAAAAACTTATTTATTTGTTTTACCCAGATATTTCGAATAATGTCTTGCTCAGTCTCCAACTATCTTTTATTAATTTATCTGTTCTGTTCTTTTTACTGTTTATAAAGGATATGTTTAGGCAGTACTATAATCCGAAAATAACTAAAGCTTTTGTTGTTGGACTATGTGTTTTGGCCGTTTATTTTGGCATACCTAAGCCTTCTGATTATTATGGTTTTATACCGCTAGAGTTCATACAAATTTTAATTGTCAGTTTATTGGCGTTGACCTATCTCTATATTCTAATAATTCTCATTCGCTCATTTATTAACAGAATAGAAGGTGCTGAATATATATTGGTAGCTGCTGTTTGCTTTTCTTGTTATGGGCTAGGGTTAGGAATTGAATTCCTTATTGAAATTGATGTTGGCCAAATTCCGTTATTATTATTTTTACTAATGAGTGTTAGTCTTTCTCTTTTTATTGGATTCAGGCGTCAGCTTGCATTTAAAAAGGTGGATGATCTTTTTAGAGAATTATTGGTTCAAAAGCAGTTAAAAAATGATTTTTTATTAAATACATCCGAAGAGTTAAGGACTCCAGTTAATGGAATCATTCATTCTACTAATATGTTGATGGAGGGCATAGCTGGGCCATTAAAGAAAATGCAGCAAGAGTTTGTATTTGCAATCAACAATAATGGGAAAAGGTTGGCGTACCTGGTAGATGATTTACATGATGCAGGATCAGACATGAACCAATTCCAACTAAAGTTGGAACCTGTAAATTTGCGAGTAGTAATTGAAATGATTGAAGAACTATCCATATTTATTAAAAATCCAGATAAGGTATCAATTGAAAGTCGTCTGCCATTAAATATGCACTATGTATTGGCAGATGAAAAGAGTCTAAAGCAAATAATGTTTAACTTGCTTCAAAATGCGATCAAATATACAGATAAGGGAAAAATAATTGTATCAGCAGAAGTGAAAGAGAATAATGTATACTTGTCTGTTGATGACACAGGGATAGGAATCGAAAATCAATATTTAGAACGGATATATGATACTTTTTATCAAGTTCCGCACGTAAAAAATAACAAAGGTGAAGGCAAAGGTCTTGGCTTAAGCATAGCAAAGAAGCTTATTACGCTAATGGCGGGGGATATTTGGGCAACATCGATTCCAGGAAAAGGCACTCGATTTACATTTACCTTACCTTTATATGAAACTGAAATAAAGGATCCTATTTTGCCTGCAAATATAGCAGGAAATTCAAATGAGATCATCCCCGATATAAGATTCCCAATGAAGCAAACAGGTATCCTCCTAGGGAGGATCTTACTAGTTGACGCTAATCGACAAAGTCTGGTTAAAATGACAACGTATTTACATAATTATGGGTACACGGTGATTGCCTGTGACAAGAGTGAGGACGCACTAAAGACATTGAGAAATGAACATATAGGTCTAGCTGTTATTGAATTAAATATGCCTGAAATATCAGGAGTCTCTTTAAGTATAAACATTCGGAAAGAGTATCATCTGGCAGAGTTGCCAATATTGCTTCTGTCATCATCAGGGCGCTTAGACGATATTATCCTTTCCTTGAAGAGTGGAGCGAATGATGTTATCCAGAAACCAATAATTCAAGAAGAATTTCTTTCTCGTATCCAATCACTGCTTGCGATGAGGGAAGCTGTCCAATTATCCGTTCAGAATGAAATGAGTCATTATTATGGGCAAATTACACCACATTTTCTTTATAATACGTTAAATACGGTCATCGGTTTAAGTTATGAAAACCCAGAGAAAACACGTGAAGCATTAGAATATTTATCTGTATATTTTCGTTCAAAATTAGACTTTCAAAAGCAGCAGGCCATGATACCATTAGATGAGGAAATTGAGCTAGTTGAATCTTACTTAGCTATTGAAAAACTACGATTTGGCAATCAACTAACAATTATTTATGATATTGATGAATCGATTCATGTTATGATTCCTGCAATGACCATTCAGCCATTAGTAGAAAATGCAGTGCAACATGGATTGTCTAAAAAAACAGTTGGTGGAACGTTGACGCTTTCTATACAAAGAGATAACGGGAAAGTTATTATTATTATTGAAGATAATGGGTGTGGTATACAAAAAGACAAGCAGGAGCAAATTCTTCATGGTTACAGTCAACGTATTGGTTTCAAGAATCCATTTGAAAAAATAAAATTACTTAAAAATTCATCCTTTCAATTAATTAGTAAAGAGGAAAAGGGGACAAAGATTATCATTATTCTTGAAGATGTTAAGATTGTAAATAATATGGAATATCTTGATAATAAAGTAAACGAAAAAGTATAATGACCATAATACGGTCTTACTGGGGGGCAAGTAACTATGACAACTCGATATGACTGGGTTTTGTAGTAAGATGAGAGTGGTTTGCTAACACGTTTCTACTGAAATTAGAGGTTTCTCTAAAAAAATTCCTATACAAAGGGGTGTAATAGTAAACAATTTTATGGAAAATAAATATAGATTTGTAATGAATATCATTATAGTAGTAACATATGTCATTGTTTCCGGTATTGTATTAGTACTTTACGCTATAAGAGATGCTTTGTCAGAGGTTTATATAGCCTTTGTTCCTCTAGCTATTACAGCCATAGTTTGTATTGTATTGAATACGATTAATAAAAGGGAAGATACTTAAGAAAAATAGGATTCAGAAAATAATCTTGATATTAGATTTTTAACAATATCTAGATTTCTATGTAGATTGAATAGGCAGTAAAAATATTCATCCTGAAATTGAAACTGACGTTGTTAGTATAGATAGTTCGTAGAAAGCAGTAATAATGAGGTGACTTGATGAAGTATATCTGTCCAGTATGCGGTTTTGATCACTTAGACGAGCCTGCTTATGATGAGTATAACGGATCCTTCATTTGAAATTTGCCCGTGCTGTCGATTTCAATTTGGGGACGACGATGACCTAGAGGTTACCGAAGGTGTCTTTCTACCAAGAGAAGAAACTCACACTCTTTATAAAGCTAAATGGATTGAAAATGGTGCTGAAATATTCCAGCCCGAATATTATCCTCAAGAGCTTCAGTCAGATGGCAAAGTAATAAAAGAACACCTGATTAAGCAACTAAAAAATATTAACACCTCACTAGATTAATAATTAAATAGAAAAGGAATTCTTCTTATTCTTACAATGCAGTGAAAAAAGGATTGTCGGTATGCTGCCAATAAAAAATAAATGGGCCTTGCCGGTATGTATGAAAAAAAGCCGTATATTACGATTATTTCATCGAATATATGGCTTTTTTATTTTTTGTTGGTTCAGTTAAATATTAATGTTGTTTTTTCTATAAAAATTAAGGGAAATCTACTTTGGTACTTTGTTAGATTTTTTTGTCATCTCAATTTCCGGATTATTAACCACCAGATCTTTAAATCAATAGAATTCTACTTTATTACAAGAAAAAAACAATTCATAAAAAAAGCTATGTATATAGTTTACAATTAGGTAGAATACATTTTCTGTATATTATGGATATTTTTATGGAATTTCGAATAGCGTAATACTATAATAAAAGTGTGGGAAATAATATTATAGATTAAGAGAATATTCCTAAACAAAGATAATATAGAGTTCAGATAAGGGATATAAAGTGAAACTTCCATCAATGGGGTTTATTGACGCACAGAAAGGCTAGTGCCGACAAAGACAAAAGACCATGACGCACTTGATCGAAGTATATACTTTTTTAGGCCAAACTTTATAGAGGTGCTTATAGTATTGAGAGATAAAATGAGTTCGTATATCTTTTTAATCGCTTCACCCGTATGTTTTTACGTTTTTCTAAAAGAAAGTTACCCTTACAATTATTTTTATTTGCTTTTAACAATCTGGTTTCTTTATATGTTCACAAATCAAATAGCAAAGCTCAAATGGACATATTTAAAAATAGAAAACATATTTTTAGTTTTACTAGATTTCATTGTTGCCAATGTTCCTTTAATAGGATTTGCCGTCGTTTACTTTTTTCAAGAAAAAGGTATTTTTTTATTGTTTATGTTGATGTTTATGATTTGCTGCAATCTATTGATTAAATTTATACTTCAGGAATAAACGAATTTTTATAGGGGTTTTAAATGCAATCATCCCTTAATCCAAAAGCTCTGTTATTCGGGATAATAGGTGCTACCATCCCATTATTGATAATTATTATTGGTGTAAGGGTTGGAAAGGCTAATTTTCAGTTATTAAAAAGATAAAATTGGAGGTGGTTACTCATGGATTTTGGATTTGTAATGGCAATGGCTGCTTTTTCTATAGCTTTATTTGCACAGACAGAGGCAGGAAAAGTGAAGCATTTGGAAAAGCGTATTAAAGAATTAGAAGAAAAAATTAAGTAAAAAAATAATTTTATACTTCAATTGAGCCATACACGGTGACAGACACCTTGTATTCTTAATCTATTAAATCATTTAGAACATCATCATACATTCTTCTAGTAATGGCCTTTAATACAATTGTGAAGTATAGAGCAACATCTTACTAATCTCCTGAAGTAGCACTCTAACTATACTAGTTTTACATATTCAATTCACAATAGAATAGCCCTAGCCCTTAAGAGTAAGTAACTGTGACTCGAAAAACGAACGAGGGCTTTATGGTAATCGTATCAAAATTTTTAAGCAGTCGAAAACACCTCATTTAGTCGAGGTGTTTATTTTGTTTGACTATAAATCTTATTCAAATTTAAACTACACACTTCCTATGAATCTAGTGGTTAGACATTACCTTAACCTAATAGTTTCGATGTCCTTAGTTCGGTTGTATATGAGTAAGGCCCCATTGGTTAAGTAGATTTGACTCATCCATTATAGAACCAGCTTAGGTTAAAAGAACTCTTTCTTTGTTAAAAAAAGGGAAAACCGACAAAAAAATCATAGTAATGTCGTATGGTGTCTATATGGGTTATGATGCCCTGCCTTTTTGAAAGGGGGTGAAATAATGTACCTACGGCATTTAATTATATTAGGTCTAATTGTTGGAGCCGCCATGTTTTTACCCAGTAATGTCTTTGCTGAGGAAAACGAACTTAGTGGACCGCAGAATTCTCAAAAGGCTCCTGGACATGTTAGTCCATCAGTAGGATTTGATAACGCAGTTGTAATATCAGACGTTCCAGCCAAGGAAGAAGTTATAGTGGGACCGGCAGCTGTGAAAACAGACGTTCCAGCCAAACAAGAAGCTGTGATGGCACCTAATCCCTCTATGAAAAATGGTGAGGTTAAGCAGCAACGCTCTAATGTCCCTCTTAACAATACAGATTCCCAAAAGTCAGCTGCAGCATCACAAAATATGTATAATCAGGCAAAAAGTCATGTTCAGCCTGACTTAAATAAGACTGAAAAGTCAGCTAATAAGGCTCGACAGCCTGAAAAAGTGGCAGCTGTTCAGGAACATAATAATGGATTAGGAAAGAATACGCAGACTCCTAAAAATGGGTCTAAAAATTCTGATTTAAATTCCTTACATAATTCTAAAACTGATGCGAAAAAACAAGTCCAATCTGGAGGTCTTGAACCTCAAAGGGAATATACAAACATATCAGTGGCCAAAAAGGAAAATCAATCTGACCCCCTTTTGCAGGAGCCACAAGAAAACAGTGGTATCCCATCAGATGAGGAAAGGATTCCAAAGGTCAGTCAGGTGCCGAATCCAACGCAGCGGACGAGCAGTAACGGGGGACCATCAAATGATCGGGGCAGTCAGGGATTAAGCACTATAAGTTTTCTAGATAAATGGTTTGTATGGAATCCATTCTATGAAATCAAGCGTGTCCAATCTTATCCTTCTCAGCATACATGGTTGAATAATCAATGGCTGAATGCTCCACCTTCACCACCACCAATAGCAGCTCCTTTTCACTTAACGTTTACTGCTAATTTAGCAACGGATAACGATAAATAAAGGAGCGAAATTGGAAATGAAACAATACTTTAAACCATATAAACTTGTTAAATCTCTAGTATTAACTGGAGTTTTGTCATTTGGACTTATGGCAGGAGGCCATTTTACAGCGGCGGCAAAAGTGGGGCCTGTTCAAGCTACGCAAGCAAACAGTTCCCTAAAAGAAAATGCCAATGTAAAAGCAAACGCAGCGGTTCCTGCACAAGCTACGAATTCTGGACAACCTAAGGTTCCTGCACAACCTGCAGTTCCTGCTCAGCATAAAGAAGTAAAAGCTGAGGTTCAACATAAGGAAAAAGGAAGTATTGAAAAATCTCAGGCAAGTATACATGCCAGTGAAACAGCCAAAATAAATGCTTCGGAAAACTCTGCCATCTTTTCCGAAACACCATTAGCAGAATCGAATGAGACTTCAGAAAACCCAGCTGACCTTTCTAATCCTTCAGCGGCAGAATTGGACGAAACGGATGCTACAGCGGAATATTTTTTCGGATCGGATTCCGCTACATTAGCTAATCCTGAAGGAGAAGATTTTTATATAGGGAAGTTAGGTTATGGGAATACTGTGCAATTTGATGCCAGCACAGGCGGTGCAATTTATTTTAGCAGTGCCAGAGCACAGGATGCTAGCTATGTTTACGGTTACTGGTTTTTATCAGGTATGCAAACTGCGACAGAAGGAATTTCAGCAAGCGATTGGGGAGTACAGCAGGCCAAATTAGCACTACAATCCTATGAGTCTATGAAAAGTGTATATGGTTCAAAAATAAGACCTATTATCTTTATTGATGTAGAACCGGCTTTAACTGGTATGAATGACTTTGACTATGCAAATAATCAAATGATTTATAACGCATTTGTTAATTATCTAAATCAATATGGACAAGGTGTTAAACCTGGTACCTATTCATCTCCAGGGAGCTGGGAACGCACAATGGGGGAATTTTCGCCAAGCACTCCAGGGGCTTATTGGGTTGCTTATTATCCGAGTGCCATCCCTACAAATTTGACAACAAGCAATTCAGCTTGGCTTAATTTCCCTGGAACAAACGAAATGGCAGAAATTTGGCAGTATTATGGTGGATATGATGACTATAATGTAGCTTGGAAACTACCATATTAGAGTTTAATAGTTCGCCTCTTCTCACAGTATCCGAATAAAAAAGTGACTAGAGGACAGGTACCATTACACCAGCTGAAAAAGAAGGTTTTAATAAATTGATTTCCATGATGCTATGCCTCAGAAAATATGAACGTTTAAGGGATATTAAACATGGATAATTAAATCTATATTAGATAGCTTAAGAGTCTTTGGATAAATTAGATGTCATATTAAAGCAATATAAAGCAGATATATCTTTAATAAGTTGTTCTGACTGCTATCAAAAGAGAGATCAATCCGTTACTATCATTAGAATGAAAAAGATATCATAGAGAGGAAAGTTTATAAGGACACTGCTTACTGCCAACGCATTTACCAATAGGATAAATTCAATAATTTTGAAATATTAAAAAGCCTAATACCTCCGAGTTTTTTAGCGAGGAATTAGGCTTATAATCTTCCGTAAAAGTCAGATTGCATAAGATCAATTATAAAAATCTTTTACTTTGTTTTTATAAAGAATTATAGTCAATAAAGCTAATTTTAAAAAGAAGCCCGTCAAGGACTTCAAAAAAATCGTACTGGTTATTTTACTTTTTTACCGTTCTTAATCAGTGAGATTTTTTAGTGAATTTTGAAATGTTAGTCGTCTTTTTTAAAGAAATTATCTAGTATTAATAAAATAATACACCCTATAAGAATTAAGATTGAAATTAAACTTGTTCCGAAATTGGTATTCCAGTTTTTAGAAATCGAGTATATCTGAAAAATTATTAACAAAATAACTGCCCATTTAAATGGTAATATTTTAATAGCACTCACCTATTTCTTTATTGGGTACATTGGCGTATAACGTTAGCTATATTAAAAAAATCTAAAAAGGCATTTAAAGTGTCGTTTGGAAGCCCTTTAGCGCCATCTTCTACTGCCCTTTTCCAAGCGTATGTTTTGGTGTAGTTCCAGCTACGGAACTTATTGTAATTGTTATATATTCTTTTAACCGTTGCAGTTACCCCTCCGAGGTAATTAATAGCTTTTTTCAACTTAAAAAGCTTTGTAAATGGAAAACCAACAGTTCCTATCATTAAACCTACAGCAATTATGCAATCTATAGTTCCAAAAGTTGTTATTAAAGAGTCGTCATAAGTTAGATCAGTTCCTAGGTCTAGATTAGCTAAAGATGGAACATATAAATTTTCACCATCTGTAGTAACTTCTAATCCTATTTTTTTCGATAACCATTTAGCGGTTTTTTCTGGACCTTGTTTTTCAATGCCAGGTGGCAACTGTTCAATTCCCTCTAAAAATTTAATGATATCACTATCTGGATAGAATAATGAATCTTCTGCTATTAACTCTTCTGTGTATGTTTTTCCTTAGCTGCTGAAACGGTATTTCCGAAAGATAAAGAGATTGCAGAAAATGCTAAAAATAGTACACATGAATAATGCAAAATAAGAATACAAGAATTTCCTTTTTAAATTATCTTTACTATACGTTATGAAACTCCTCCTTTTTCTAAAATATCCTTTATTTATTAAAATCCTAACCTAACTCTTTAGCGTTTATCAATCCTTTTTTTGTAAAATAAAAACTTTTATGTTAAATAATTACTATGAAAAACCTCCTTATACATGGGGTCCCCCACCAATAATTTAACGTAAAACCCACCCTAAATTATTTGGGTGGAAAAATTTTTCGTATACTAGATGTTTCCATAAACGTAAACCTAATTGAAGAAAAGGAATTTGCTTTAGGGAATGATTAAGGTAATGTAAATATCCGTGGGGGACTAGGGGACAGGTACCATGTCCCACCTTTTAAAAAGTTAATCGTTAGATATTGCAGCTGGGACATCAGACCTGTACCTTTGTCCCTTTTGTCCCTATAAATAAACGTTGGAAAGCAGTTGGATATTTTCATGAGAGTATGATTGGTGGAAAGAGGATTCTAAGATAATGTGGGAAAGAAGGTATACAAATGAGGGAAGTAAAGTTTCGGGCTTTCATAAAACAACTTAAATTGGTTGTGCCAGTAACAGATTTATATTTTGAATGTAAAGAAGTTGAATGTGACCTTTCAAACGGTCAAGGAGAAACATCTGTATACTCAATAAATGAGATTGAACTAATGCAATACACATGCCTAAAAGACAAGAACGGAAAAGAGATTTTTGAAGGGGATGTTGTAATTACAGATGAAGCTGATGGTTTAGATCAAGTAAAATATTATAAGGGAGCTTTTTATATTGAATCATTATCAAATCATAATTTTGGAGATGAATTACTTTCCGATTTAATTGTAGAAGTAATCGGCAACATTCACGAGAATCCGGAATTGCTAGAAAAATAAATGGGGCAAGTAACAGTGACAACCCGGATTTTGTTGAAGGTTGTAAGAAAGTAGTGCTTTGGCCATGAATCTGGCTTACGGCAGATTCAGCGTGTAACAAGATATTTCTGAGTGTCATATTTCCTTCTTACCGACGGACAAATTAGAAAATTGTAATACGTCTCTAAATGAAAAATTGCTAAAAAGAAAAAATCAAAAAATTGTAGATGAAAGAAAGCTATATAAAAAGAATACATGCCTTTTATAGATGACTCGAACAAAGTAAAATTAATATAAAGTCTTGTCACTAATAAAAAACAAAATAGAAGAGGGTTTTATAATGATTCAAGTAAAAAATACACACTATAATACGGGAGTTACGGTAAGCGGAGATTTTTATGATTTTGAGGCACTTTATGATTCACTTCATGCAATTGTAGGTGATGAATCGGAGTGGGAGGATTATGAGGGAGCGAGATTAAGGGTTCTTGGTGTTTGTTATGATATTCGCCATGCCTTAATGGGGCATCGTGAAGTTATGTTTGTTGAAAATGGACTTGATCAAGACAAGATGAAGTATTTATCAATAGTTGCAAACGACAAAAATATATATCTAACTTTTAATATTCTATTGCCAGAAGTCCTATTTGTTACAATGGCATTAAATGATTTTATTAGAATGTATGCCCAAAAACAAGCTAAGAGCAATTATAATGCCTTAAATGATTACCGAAATATTTGGGATTTTTCAGTCGCAACAGTTCGGAATTTTCAGGCTGCCATTGCCAATTGTATTAAAGAAACAATACCAGAAACATCAATTAACCGAGTATTCAAATTAATGAATCATGACTATTCTTGGTCTGATTATTATGCAACACAATACCTTGATGAATTAAATTGTAAATTCATTGAAATGGATGTGGAGAAACGACTAAAAAACATTACGATTATGGTAAAGCGGATAGCAGAGAAAGGTCGAGAGTATCAAGAAGTAAAAGAAGCTGTGTTAGAGGCAGCAAGAAAATATGACTGTCACATGACAGAAATAAGGACATCTACTGAATACCCGGAAATTATTGAATGGTAAAAAGGGGGATAAGGTGATGTCGAAAAAGGGAAACTCACAAGCTTGGGTAGAAGCTAAAAAAAGATGTCGTTTGAATGAGACAGATATACAAATGGCCAAGGAATTGGGGATGACACCAAAGAGCTTAATAAAAAATATCCCTAAGCCTAATCAGCAATGGAAAGCACCTGTAAAAGTATGGATTCGTGATCTATATGAGGAGAAGTTTGATAGGGTCCTAACAGTTAAGCCTGCTCTCAGTGAAAAATTAATAAGACAACCCAAAAAGCAAGAAAAACTGATTGTGTCTGAACGTTGGGTTAATGAGGAGGACTTACCATTTTGATGGAATCTAAGACTAGAAGAAAATTCGAACAACTATAAAAGTGCTAAATAATAACGAAGAGGATTAATAAGAGTATCTACTCGAAGAGGAAATATATTAATAGGATGTGTATTATGACTAGAACAAAAGAAAAGATAGAGGAAAAAAAAGCGGAATTACTGAAGTTAACAACTGAGTTTAGTAAGAAGTTATATGTCCAGATTACTCAATGTAAAAGAGGAAAGTTTAATGGGTTTTTATGAATATCTAGTAAAACACATAACATTCCCTTTTACTGCGTTATATGAAGAGGAGATAGGCCCTTTAGAAATTGCAGAATATGAAGTCAACTGTATTTGCTTAGATCAAGAGATGAAAGTAGACGAAAATTATGTAATTCTTATCGAATGCAGGCTGGGAAGAAAAAAGGTAATACTGCCATTAGCTAGCATCGACTTGGATGAAGGACACAATAATTATAAATGGATAGATTTATATCAAGATTGGTTTTGGTCATATAGATAATGGTCAATAGTATATCGTATTTTGAATGCGCTTTTTAATGATAAGCAATAGGGCTATT
>CALCRD010000325.1 GCA_937894355.1 uncultured Bacillus sp. | reverse complement strand
ATCTATGTTTTCGAACCAAAAGACATTGATTGGAATAGGCAAATGATTAAAGGAACAACAATAAATGGTGATGGACTTTTTCCATTTCCGGCGGTCATATACGACCGCTTAATTGTCACCAATTTAAAAAGAGATACAGTCGAAGATGTCCGAGTCAGGCTGCAATCTGTTTATCATATCCCGTTTATTAATTCTGTAAAACTATCTTTATTAACAAGGAATAAGTGGGATACTCAAATTCTCCTAGAAAAAGACCATGGAAAACATCTTCCTGATGCCAGATTGCTACAACAAGCCTCAGATATTATGGAAATGCTGGATCAATATGGAGAAATTTTCTTAAAGCCGTTGGGAGGTACCTTGAGTAAGGGCGTTATACGAGTCATTCGTCGACCAACAGGAATCTTTTTGATGAATAAAAAAGAAAACCTATTTAAGCAGCTTCTTAGTTTAGAAGAATTATACTCCTTCATTACTCCGCTAATGAAGAAGAGTCCCTACTTAGTGCAAGAGGGGATAAGAAGGAAGCAATACAAAGGGAAAAATGTAGAAATCCGTGTCTATATGCAAAAAAGTGGCAACCAAAAATGGTTTAGAACGGGTATGGTAACTCGAATGACTGAAGAGGACGTAATGACAGAAGAAACCGAGGTAAACCTGCGAATAAGTAAAGTGTTAAATTATTTGTATCCGAATCAAGCTGATCGAAGAATGATGACAAATAAATTAGGTAAAATTGCTCGTAACATCGTGACCACAATCGAAAAGGAAGTCGGAACATTCGGGGAAATGGCTGTTGATTTATGTATTGACCAATATAACTCGATTAAGCTGCTTGAAGTGAATTCAAAACCTGATAACTTATTTGCTCAAATTAAGGCTTACCAACTGCGAAATTTAGCTGGGAGTCGTCTACTCAATTATGCAGCTTCATTAGCCGGTTATAAAGAAGAGGAATAAGTTTTAACCAAGGGGAGGTGCTTTTAAATGAAAACCTTACCACTGCAAGAGATCCTCGCGGCAATTGGTGGTCAAATTATTCACGGGTCAGGAAATCCAATGATTGAACATGCCATGGATTATTCAAAGAAAGATATTGACGATTATACCTTAATTTTTCATATGGACCATGAACGAATCAAAGGAAAGTACTGGAAATACAATGAAGGATTGGTGCTAGTAACTGACCGGCCAGATCTATGTACCGATCTCAATGATGCGATAATTTTGATTAAGACCGATGATTTAGAGGCTACCTATTGGCGATTTATTGAGTATTATCGGGGACTTTTTAATATTCCGGTGATCGGTGTATCGGGAACTTGTGGAAAAACGACGGTCAAAGAAATGATGAAGCAAATTCTCGCACCCGACTATAAAGTAAAAGCTACTTGGATGAGTATGAATTCAATGTCCGTAAACTTTCGCTATGTCACTGGGATTGACGATAAGACTGAAGTGGCAGTGTTTGAGATGCCCGTTGCCTATCCAGGTTATTTACGTGTTGCTTGCCGATGTTTTCAACCGCAAATTCGTATTTTAATAAATATCGGTGTCCATCATCTTAAAGATAGTAAAACTCCAGAAGCTTATATGAAGGCAAAAGGGGAAATTGTCGAAGGCTTAGATCCCGTTAACGGAACGTTAATATTGAATGCTGATGATAAAAATATTGCCAGCATCGTCGATAAGAGTAATTTACAGAGAGTCTTCTATTTTGGGAAAGGTGAAAACTGTGATTTTCGGGCAGACAATGTTCATTATGGTGAAGGGGGGATGAATTTTTCTCTCTTTCACGGCGGGCAACAGTTTGAGGTCCATGTACCAGGATTTGGCGAACATAATGTATACAATGCACTGGCAGCGATAGCTGGAGTGTCGTTTGTCGGCATTGACATCGAAACGGCAATCAAGCGGCTGGCAACATTTAAACAGGTAAAAGAACATTTAGAATTTAAATCAGGAAGCAATGGCAGTACCGTGATAGATGATTCTTGGAACTCGGCACCACTTTCGATGACGGCTGCTCTACAAGTTTTGGAAGATGTGTCACAGAAAAATAAATCGATTGCTCTGCTTGGTTATATGCCACAGCTGGGGAAAAGTGAGCATGCAATCAAGTTATATAGTGAAATGGGCAAAAAAGTAGTAGATTGCCAGATTGATTTATTAATCATTGTCGGCGAAGAAGCGAACCTTATCGGAGAAGCAGCGCTTAAGTATGGAATGGATCAGGATAAAGTTCATTTTTGTACGACAGGTGAAGAAGTTTATCAGGTTTTACAGCCTCACTTGCAAAAGGAGACTTATATCCTTCTAAAGGTAACCCACCGGGTAATGAAAAAGCCAAGTTTTCAAGATTTACGAAAAAAAATCATCTTGGTTGATAACAACTGAAAAGGCAAGGAGAAAAGGCCATGAAGAAAACAACTCAACTTAGAAACTTGATTAATAGTGAACCATTAGAGTTCATCATGGAGGCACATAATGCTTTGTCGGCAAAAATTGTGGAAGAAGCCGGCTTTAAAGGAATCTGGGGTAGCGGTTTATCCATTTCCGCTGCTATGGGAGTACGAGATAATAATGAAGCTTCCTGGACTCAGGTACTGGATGTCTTAGAGTTTATGAGTGATGCCACCTCTATTCCAATTCTTCTTGATGGAGATACTGGCTATGGAAATTTTAACAATGCCCGTAGATTAGTAAAGAAACTCGAACAACGAAACATCGCTGGCGTTTGTATTGAAGATAAGATTTTTCCCAAAACCAATTCATTTATTAAGGGTGAAGCCCAACCACTAGCAGATGTAGAAGAATTTTCCGGAAAAATTAAGGCAATGAAAGATAGCCAAGTGGATGATGATTTTGTTGTCATTTCTCGAGTCGAAGCCTTTATAGCTGGCTGGGGACTTGATGAGGCTTTGAAACGTGCTGAAGCCTATCGAAAAGCAGGAACTGACGCGATTCTAATGCATAGTAAACGTTCCGATATTACTGAAATAGAGGCTTTCATTAAGGAATGGGGTGGGCGACTCCCTGTTGTAATTGTTCCGACCAAATATTATTCAGTTCCAACAAATCGGTTTCGCGAATTAGGAATTACCTTGGCAATTTGGGCAAATCATAATTTGCGTGCTTCAATAAAAGCGATGAAATTAACCTCGATGCAAATTCGCCAAGAAGAGACATTGTTAAATGTCGAGCGGAATGTAACTCCTTTGGAAGAAGTGTTTCGGATCCAAGGTGCGGATGAGCTAGCTCGTGCAGAGCAATTATATTTGAATACATCGGAAAAGAACCGAAATTCGATTATTCTTGTTAGACAATCTGGTGCCCAACCATTAATCCTTGAGCAAATCAAACAACTTAAGTCATTTGGGTTGAGTGATATCGTGAAAATTGGCGCCGAGAATGTCGATGAAAAGGATTGTACCTATCGAACTGACGGAGGTGAGCTTTATTCACTTTACTCGGCTCGAGACAAAATTGGCGATAATACCCTGATAAGTTACGGTGAAATTATCTATAAAAGTCATGTACTCAATGAAATATTGGATAGTAAAGCCGACATCACCATTCTAGTAGATCCTGACTATGAAGCAAAAAGCACAGCGGGGAATTTCGTTACAGCTAAAAGGCCCTATACGAAAATGCTGTATTCGAAGACGGCTGAATTTATTGAAATGACGAACAAGGTAACAGGCAGTAATACTCATGGCGAGTTTATAGGTCTTTGGAAAGTATCAGGAAATGGTTCCGTCGTCTTAAAAGACGCTTTGGATGTCCTGGCTGAGCGAGATGACTTTAGTGAGCTTGATTTAGCTGACCTTTTCAATTATTTACAGACATCACATCCAATAGCTGTTAAGTATATAAAGGGGTCCTGGCTTGACCTAGCAACTTACCGTAAAGCTCAAAAAGCCGGTGATGACGGATGATTAATACCGCAATATTTGGTGCTGAATTAAAAGCACTTGGTTTTGAATTTTTTAGTGGGGTGCCTTGCTCCTATTTAAAGAACTTGATAAATTTTGCCATCAATGACTGTGAATATGTGATGGCCACCAACGAAGGCGAAGCGGTGGCCATTGCGGCTGGTGCAGCGCTAGGTGGTAAGAAAGCAGTTGTCTTAATGCAAAATTCAGGATTAACGAATGCAACATCTCCGCTGACATCTCTCACCTATCCTTTCCAAATTCCGTTACTTGGCTTTGTTAGCTTACGCGGAGAGCCAGGGCATTCAGATGAGCCGCAACATGAGTTAATGGGTCAAATCACAGCAGAACTATTAACCGTGATGAAAATTCATTGGGAGTACTTATCTTCTGATTTAACCGAGGTTAAGCTTCAATTACAACGGGCAAATGAATATATTAAGCAAAACAAAGTGTTTTTTTTTATCGTAAAAAAAGGGTCGTTTGCTTCGATTTGCTTAGAAAATCAATTCCTGGAAAAGCCGAGTAATCATGTTATTTGCAACAAGAGTTCCGACGATCACCTACCTACAAGATATCAGGTCTTGGAAGTCATAAATTCTTTGAAAGATTCGAAGACGGCTCAACTGGCTACAACTGGAAAAACCGGTCGGGAGCTATATGAAATAGAGGATGCTAAAAATAACTTATATATGGTGGGTTCAATGGGTTGTGTTAGTTCACTTGGATTGGGTTTGGCATTAACAAAACCAGAGAAAGCTGTTGTAGCGATCGATGGTGATGGTGCCCTGTTAATGCGCATGGGTAATTTGGCAACGAACGCCGCCTATTCACCAGCAAATTTACTTCATATTCTGTTAGATAATCAAAGTTATGATTCTACTGGAGGCCAACAAACCGTTGCTAATAATATCAAGTTTGTTGATGTTGCTGCTGCTTGTGGTTATCCAAATTCTATCTATGTTCACAATCTTGAAGAGCTTGCCCAGAGGATTCAAACATGGAAGAAACAGCAGGGTCTAACCTTTTTGTATATAAAAATTTCTCAAGGCTCAAAGAAAGAACTCGGACGACCAAAAATGAAACCGTTCCAAGTCAAAAACAGATTGGAGGTGTTTATCAATGATTAAAACGGCGGTCATTTTAGCAGCAGGACTTGGTAGTCGTATTCGGGAACGGACGGGGGAACACCCAAAAGGTTTTCTGAAACTTGATAACAAGCCGATTATCGAAATATCAATAGAAAATTTGCTTGATGTCGGGATAGATAAAATTATTATTGGAACAGGTTATCGAAGCGAAGAATACGAAAGTCTTGCTCTAAAATATTCGCAAATTCAATGTGTGTTCAACCCGCTCTACGACTCTTCAGGGAGCTTGCTTACCCTTTACCAACTTAAGGACGACATTAAAGATGACTTCTTATTATTAGAATCAGATTTAGTTTATGAAAAAAAAGCCTTGAAAACATTGATTGATAATAAATTTCCTGATGTCATCTTGGCGAGTGAGCTGACACATACAGGTGATGAAGTTTTTATCGAACTAGACGAAAAACGTCATCTTGTGAATATGTCAAAAGAACGAGATCAGTTAAACCAGATTGCTGCTGAATTAGTAGGGATTTCCAAACTTTCCTGCGCTACCTATCAAATGATGTGTTCTGCAGTTACCCCGTTTTTCCAAACAGAACAAGATATGCATTATGAGGAAGGTCTTATTGAAATCGCCAAAACGAACAAATTGTATGTCCATAAACTACCAGATTTAGTTTGGTGCGAGGTGGATGACGAATATCATTGGCATAGAGCGGTGTCGATTGTTTATCCAATGATAAAGGCTCGTGAGCATGTAACAAAGCCAATAAAGCGAAATATTTTATTGAATCCTGGACCGGCGACAACCTCAGATTCAGTGAAATTTGCTCAGGTTGTACCAGATATTTGCCCACGAGAAGAGGAATTCGGGGAGTTAATGGAATTTATCTCCCTTGAACTAACAAAATTTGTAGCTTCCCCGGAAGAGTATACGACCATGTTATTTAGTGGCTCTGGAACAGCTGCAGTGGAATCAATGTTATCCTCAGTAGTCAATCAAGATGTCATATTAATTGTTAATAATGGAGCCTATGGAAAACGGATGTGCCAGATTGCCGATATCTATGGTCTAAATTATTTAGAATACAAAAGCGCTTTAGATGAACCATTTGAAGTTAAACACTTGGAGGCATTTATTCGAGCAACTTCGAAAAGAGTGTCATTCTTGGCCATGGTCCATTGCGAAACGACGACAGGGCTGTTAAACGACCTCGAAGCTGTAGGAGAACTATGTAAAAGGCGCCAAATCACTTTGCTTGTTGATGCTATGAGTTCTTACGGGGCGATTCCAATCTCAATGGAAAAAATGAATATTCATTATTTGGCGGGGAGCTCAAATAAATGCCTCCAAGGAATAGCCGGAGTGTCGTTTGTTGTCGCCAACAAATTTCATTTAGAAAAAACAAAGAGAATCAAGCCACGCAATCTCTATTTAAATTTATATCAGCAATTCCTATCCTTTTTAGAAACGAAACAAATGCGATTTACTCCACCCGTTCAAGCACTCTATGCCCTCAAGCAGGCCATTTTGGAAACAAAGTGGGAGGGAATCGAAAATCGATACCACAGGTACTCAAAATCGTGGGAGACTTTAATAGCAGGTATTTCTCGGTTAGGATTAAGGCATCTGATTCCTAATAGAGCTCATTCTAAAATCATTACTACAATTATTGAGCCGGTCATTCCAAACTACAATTTTAAAGAAATGCACGATTATTTCTTGGAAAATGGAATGACAATTTATCCTGGAAAACTAGCGACAAAAAATACCTTTAGAGTAGCTAATATCGGTAAAATTACTTATGTCGACATGGAGAGGTTTACTACCCTACTTGAACAGTATTTGAATGGATTAAAAAAGGGGTGAGACAACATCTCAAATCACCGTTTAGCCGTGGCAGTATTAGTCATTAGTGATGAGGATAAAATCCTGTTAGTCGAAGGTTTTCGCCGAGGTTGGGAATTTCCTGGTGGATATGTCGATCGTCGAGAATCGATCTATATAGCTGCGAAAAGGGAAGTAAAGGAAGAATCGGGGATTGAAATCGATGCCCTTAAGATTTTAGGTGTGGAACATTATATTGATCGATCGACCACTGTTGTAATTTTGCGTGGAAAAGCAATCGGAGGCAAACTAACGATTTCCAATGAAAATAGCAATGTAGGCTATTTTAGCTTTGAGGAATCTAGAACCATGATGAAATTAAAAAATTTTAAAGAGCGCTTGGTAAGATGCTTTGATGATGCTGAATTTCCCTTTTTCATAGAACGCTAATTTTGCGGTTAAGTTAGTTAGTCTAAATATTCAGATAAAGTTATCCAGAATGTTGTCCACATTATCAACAGTTGGCGCGAGTTATCCACAGACTTTTATCCACATAACATAGGAGTTTCTAACTACTTATAGATAGCCTTTTCTAAAAATTGTCCACATTATCCACATTCATGTGGATAATTCTGTGCACAAGTGAGTTGCCGATTTGTTATATCTTGTTGCAAAAACGAATAACGAAACCGGGCTATTAAGCCCGGTCCTGTTATTTTTTTTTGGCCCTAACTCTCTGGTTAGCAGCATTAGCTCGTGCCTGAGCTTCCAAGTCCTCTTGATCAGCGAGTTCCGTTGAGAACTCTTCGTCGATACCATCTGATTTCATGTTCTTGGGAACTTGTGGTAAAGAACCTTTATTTCTATCCCGTTTTTTATTGCTATTAGCTCGGCCCATTGTATGACCCCTTTCAATACTAAAATAAGAAAACAGTCCGTTTCCCTTTTTTATTTTGGCTAGCTCCAGCGGCTAGGGGCTCGAGTCATAAGCCAATCCGTCCAAAAGGTCAAAGAACGACCTTTAGACCGGCTCGTCTTATGCTTGTCGCCCCTGGGCAAGCCGCTTCCGCTTTTCTAGTTTGTACTAAATAGGGGGCACTTATGAATGGAAAAATTAAGACCGCGGTCTTTTTTCAGTAAAACCGCCGGCACGATCAGCCATTCTAAACTCGCGTTGATAGTTAACCTCTTGTGCACTCGATAATGAAGTTCTCATTTTTTCGCGTTTCTTCTTTTCCATTCAAATCATCCTTTCAAATAGCAAATTTGTTTCACACCTCCTATTTTTCCCCTTTAAAGGCAATCAATACTTATTGTTATAAATATTTTTAAGCGCCTCAGCTAAATCAGAATAGATAAACGGATAGTGATGCTCCAGCAATTTCTCCGGTTTTACTTGCTGACCCTGTACCACTAAAGAACTCATTTCACCCAATAAAATCCTTAATCCGATTGCAGGGACTCCAAACCAATGAGGCCGTCGCAAAGCTTTTCCGAGGGTCTTTCCAAACTCGCCCATCTTGACGGGGTTAGGTGAGGTAAAGTTAATCGGACCGCGCAGCCCCTCGTTATTCATCACAAACAAGATTCCCTTAACAACATCGGCAATATGAATCCAAGAAACCCACTGTTTACCAGAGGCAACGGTTCCGCCAACAAATAATTTATAGGGTAAGGCCATCCTCGGAAGTGCTCCCTCATCTTTTGCTAAAATTACGCCAAAGCGGCAAAGCGCTGTTCTAACCCCAAGTAATTCGGCTCCTTTGGCAGCTTCCTCCCATCCAACAACAGTTGATGCTAAAAAATCACTGCCAGCTAGAGTATGATTTTCGGTAAAAATAGCCTGTTCAGATGTACCATAAAAACCAATCGCACTAGCATTAATCAAAGCTTTTGGCTTATTTTTTAAATGGGTAATAAGCTTTATGATGGCATTCGTTGCGTTAAGTCTACTTTGTAAAATTCGCGTTTTTCGCTGTGCGGTCCAGCGACCACTATTAATCGACTCTCCTGCTAAATTAATGATGAAGTCAGTGCCATCAAGTTCCTTTTCAATCAGCGCAAGGTTATCCAAGTTGTCCCATTCAACAAACCGTGGATTGCTTTCCATTAAAGCGGGAGCTTTCCTAGTTAAGATGATGACCTGATGACCGTGGCTCAATAGTTCGCTTACCAAGGCACTTCCAACAAAGCCAGTTCCCCCGGCTATTACAATTTTCATAAAAATTCCTCCTTCAACACCTCTTTTCTTACTTGTACGACACAACCACTCTCATTCCTTTAATATTTAGGCTCTTTTCTCAAACATTGTTGCTTTCTGAATGGAAACGTAGTGTCTAAACAGAAAACAGCCTTCATTTATGATAAATTAAGTTATGAGGTGAAATAAATGCCAGTCATTACGAAAATTACCGTGCAAAAAAAACTAACCGACCGTTACAATATTTTTACTGATGATGGTAATGGCGAAAAATATGCCTTCAGTGTAGATGAAGATGTGCTGATTAAATATCAATTAAAAAAAGGCATGGAACTTGATGAGTTAGGTATTACAGAAATATTTTATCAAGATGATATCCGTAAAGCCTACCAAAAAGCGGTTCAATACTTAGCTCCAAGGATGAGATCAGAATTGGAAGTAAGGCAGCACTTACAGAAAAAAGAAATTGAAGAGCCGATTATCAATGAGGTTATCCATAAACTTAACTCACATCAGTTTCTTAATGATAAAGAATTTGCTTATTGCTATGTGCGAACACAAATGAATACCACTGACAAGGGTGGGGGATTAATTATCCAGGAATTAAAGGAAAAAGGCATTAATCCTGAGATTATTGAGGTTGCCATATTAGAATATCCATTTGAAGATCAGCTAGAAAAAGCCATGACCCTAGCAATTAAACATATCCAAAAAAATAACAAGGACGCCAGCCTAGTCGTTAAGCAAAAGCTTGGACAATTTTTAGTAAGAAAGGGCTATTCCTTAGACATTATTCAAAAGACAAATTCTAGTCTTGATTTCCAAAAAGAAGAAAACGACGAATTAGCTACACTTCGAAAACAGGGTGACAAATTAATCCACAAATTCAGAAACTATCAAGGCTATGAATTTTCGCAAAAGCTAAAACAATCCTTGTACCGCAAAGGATTTGCCATGGAACTAATCGATCGCTACCTGTCAGAAATTCAAGAAGATGAATAAAAATCAAGGTATATTCCAAGTATGGGAGAACATGACAGAATCATGAATCTTTATTTATCGTTTAAAACTTACTATACTTAGTAATAAACAAAGATACGATGGGGTGGAGAAATGCAAAAGGATAAGCTTTATAGTGAGATGACCGAATACGAAATAAATCAGGATATTGCCCTACTTAATGATAAGGCTAAAAAGGCCAGTCAATTAGGAATGGTTAACGAATATGCAGTTTTGGAAAGAAAGATAGCCTTGGCAAAATGCTATCTACTTAACCCGGATGATTTTTTACCAGGTGAAATTTATGAAATCAACGGTGATCCAGGTGCGTATTTTAAAGTGGATTATGTGAATGGCGTTTTCGCTTGGGGCTACCGATTGGATGGCAATAAACAAGAAGAAGCTTTACCAATTTCACTGCTGAAAAATTTGTCCCGAAACCAGTAATTCTGGTTTCGGGCTTCATCTTTTTGAATGGCTCTTTTCTCAAACATTGTTGCTTTTTAAGATGAGAATGAAGAGATTTGGCAGTAAAACAGCAAACAATTATGAGAAAAGGGCTTGCAAATTTACTTTCAAGCTGCAAAATAGTTGATATCGAGTTAAAATCGGGTTTAAGATTTTAACAACAAACTTTACGAAAACAGCCTTTTGGGCAGAAGATTTTTTGGTGAATTTTTTTGAAAAAAGAAACACCAATGGAACACCATTATTTTAAAAAACCAGTAGTATCATTTTCAGTTTGTCCAGAGGCTCTCATTCGTTCCTGAGGATTGGTGTTAATCGTGCCATTGGCCCTTTTTGAGGCGAACTTGGCTCCAGGTTCTGGTTTACCCTCAAATTTTTGGTTATTTTGGTTAGGAAAGCCTCTTTCTTTATTCCGCAATCTAACTCCTCCTCAAACATTTTTAGGTAGCGTGCAAAACTCTGCGTTTAAATGTAAGCATTACACGTGCCTTTAGTATTTGAGTCCTGTGGCTTTTATATGTTAAAAAAGGATGTAAAATCACTGGAAATCAACAGGTATCTAGTTCGCTGGAATGACCCAAATAGGCAAAACAAAAAGCAATGCCCCAATATATAGCATTGCTCTAAAAAGAAATTATATTGCAGTGTTTTTTTTATCAAAAAATGCAGTAGGATTTTGATTGCTGGCTGGTAATTAATTAGGAAGTATATCTAATTTTTTACGTAATTTTTCTTCGCTAAAAATCCAGCCGGTATACGATTTTGTAATGGCTAATTGTCTATCTAATTGAACGACGGCGACAAATGGATAATGGTCATTGCTGCGATAACGGAGGTCAATGAAGCGAACCTCATAATATTCATCGTATTCATCCAATTCCCAACGATAAACGGGAGAAAAGGATAAGAATGCAGATAAATTACTATCTTGTTTAGCTGCTTTAATAACTGGAGTTTCCGGGACAGCTACTCGATTAAACTGGTCGAGAATATTCACCTGTTCTTTGACTGCTCGACCAACAAAAAATTGATGCTTGTTCATGATGGCGAGTCTCCATTGATTAAATTTCATTGTAGGTGCGATGATAATGTCGGTCGCATCGGGAATTAGTTCTTTCACCTGTTGGTAGACCTTTCGTCGAGCCCTAAATCTAATGAGATAATAGGCAATAATCACAGCGTAAATGATTAAAAAAGTGTAACCGGGATCTGTACCAAATGCCCAAAGGACTAACCCAACAACGTGTATTCCAAAAATAAACGGATCAAATGTATTGATGACGCCTAATGCTAGCCATTTAGAAGAAAATGGTCTTAATGCCTGCGTCCCATATGCATTAAAAATATCCACGATAACATGAAGAAATACTGCGACGAATGCCCAAATCCAAAGATGAAACAGATTTGCTTCAGGAAAAAATGGGTAGAGACCAGCAATAATTACGAGTGGCCACAACAATACAGCAGGGATAGAATGGGTAATCCCTCTATGGTTTCGTATATAAACTGCATTATTTCTAAGTTTTAAAACAGTATCAACATCGGGCGCCTGAGATCCAACAAGTGTGGCAATGATGACTCCAGTTGTCGTAGCAGCACTACCTGCAACCACCGGATCTAATGTTGATAATCCCCCAAGAGCTAGTCCCATTACGACATGAGTACCTGTATCCAAAAGGAAAACCTCCTTTTACTTGTACAATTAACTAGGCTAAACTTTAAGCTAAATATACCAATAATTCTAATAAATTGATAGCGTGAAGCCTTTCATTTTTCATGTTATGCATCCGGAGGAAATTAGATGATGAAAAGCACGAATTCCCATCTCGAACAGATGAATATAGAAGCGTTTCAAACTGCGTTAATCGGCTGGTTTGAAGCAGAAAAACGAAGTCTACCATGGCGAGAAAATCGAGATCCTTACCGGGTTTGGGTCTCTGAGATTATGCTTCAGCAAACTAGAGTTGATACGGTCATTCCATATTTCAATCGCTTCATTGAACAGTTTCCCACTATTGAAACACTTGCTGATGCTCATGAAGAAAAAGTATTAAAGGCATGGGAAGGACTAGGTTATTATTCCCGGGTGAGAAATTTACATGCAGCGGTCAAAGAGGTAAAAGAAAATTATGGCGGAGTGGTTCCTAACTCGCCAAAAAGCATTGCTTCGCTAAAGGGGGTTGGTCCATATACGGCCGGCGCCATTTTGAGCATTGCCTATGGACTTCCAGAACCTGCTGTAGACGGGAATGTAATGAGGGTGTTAGCTAGAATCCTGGTGATTTGGGAGGATATTGCCAAACCATCGGCTCGAAAAACCTTTGAACACGCAGTTCGCACAATCATATCTCATGAAAATCCATCCTACTTTAATCAAGCGTTAATGGAGCTTGGGGCAATGATTTGTACACCAACTTCACCATCTTGTTTGATATGTCCAGTTCAGGAACATTGCCAAGCTTTTTCAACAGGCGAGGTAAGTCAACTACCGGTTAAGTCAAAAAAGAAAAAGCAGCGTCTGGTAAAACTGTGCGCGACAATTCTAAGTACGGAGTCAGGAAAATTGCTCATCCACAAACGGCCAAGTGAGGGCCTATTGGCCAATCTATGGGAGTTTCCTAACGTGGAATTGAGTCTTCCTTTTAAAAATGAAAAGCAACATTTGACCAAATTTTTGCAAGAGGAATATTCCGTGGATGCGACGATTGAAGAATTTATTGGGCAAATTGATCATGTCTTTACCCATTTAGAATGGAATGTTCATGTGTTTTCTGGAAAAATAAATCCAGCGGTTGAAGTAGTTGAAAGCTCTCATGTAAAGTTAGTTTCATTAACCGAAATCGCCGAGTTTGCCTTCCCAGTATCGCACCAAAAAATGCTGCGAACCTATTTAGGTAGGGGGGAATGATTAGTCTATCGCTTTTCTTGTGTAGGCGTCGATGGCGGGTAGGGGTTGTATTAGAAGTCGGACATATTCTGGGCAAGATGGACATTTAGAGGGGAAGTCGGACATATCCGAAAAAAGTCGGACATTCTCCCTGGAAAGTCGGACATTTCGAGCGAAAAGTCGGACATTCTCCCCGGAAAGTCGGACATTTCCACCGAAAAGTCGGACATATTCCGAAGAAACTCCAAGATATTTTAACTAAAGCTGAAAAAAAACATAAAAAAAGCCTATTTCCTTTCAAAGTAACTGCTATTTTGATTTTTTTTATTACGATGCGGAGTTTTTCCCCGCAAAAATCAATTTTTTTGCCGGAAAATCCAAATTTTTGATCAAAACCTAATATTTTTTGAAAGCGGAAGCGGGGAAGCTTCTTCCGCTTCCGCTTTTCATGTCTAGCTGCAGCGGCTAGGGGCTCGAGTCATAAGCCAACCGTCCAAAAGGTCAAAGAGCGACCTTTAGGCCGGCTCGTCTTATGCTTGTCGCCCCTGGGCAAGCCGCCTCCGCTTTTCAGTGTCTAGCTGCAGCACCCAGCGACTAGTGAACTTCCGCCCCCTTAGTAAAATCGGCTTTTGGATTTTACCTCCCTACGATAAGTCAACATCGAAGTGA
>CALCRD010000324.1 GCA_937894355.1 uncultured Bacillus sp. | reverse complement strand
CCTTTTTGCCTTTCCTCTTCGTAAACACTGTCTTCTTTTTTTTCAAAATCTATCATGTTTCACATCTCCAAAAATATATTTCACCCTCTTATTTTGCCACGTTCTTTTTGAAGATTGAACATATATTTTGAAAATAGAAAAATTTCCGTCTATATGAAGGAGAATTTTTGGTGTAAGAGATTTGGAATATTGCCTTGGGGGTACCCAAAAGGTGGTAGGTTCGAACAAAATTGTTGATGGGGATTTTTTTATCAGTATTTTCCCAAAATGTTTAGTTGGGGTTTATGCTGAAAGAGTGCGAGACATGCGAATGCGTAAATATATACGTTTGCTGAAAATCTAATTTTCATATCATTTTTATAATGGATAATGAAAATCAAGATAAATTATCTCCTGATGCCAATGAATATTCACTAGATAATATAGCTGTTTTGTTGTTTCGCATCATTAGTTGAAAACGGTTTGAAATTACCGATTTCAGTAGAATTGATATTACCGTCAAAAGTAAATAGATTATATGTTTCAGCAGATAGTAGCTCTTCGGCATACTTGAATATATCTTTTTTTCGGACCTGAAACATTCTTTTCCCGTGCATTTTTCCACCAAACCAACCTTTTTTGGCGCCACTTAATATTTTTTTGTAATAGGATTGATTATCATTATTTTTGATATCTAGTATTCGCAGAACAATTTTGGCGGCGGTAGGAATAGTTATATAGCCAGGGCTCAGGTTATAGTGTCTGGTCAATTTAATCCCTCCTAGTAATCTTGCTTTTTACTTTTTATGCGAAAGGTTTGGGTTTTATTACAAAAAATCACAGGGAATTATGCCTTGGGAAAACAAATATATTTGGAGCTTAGGTAGCCAAGGGAAAATTGATTAGTATTACCATTTGGTAATGGAGTTTTTAAAAATTCTCATCTAAATAGTATGTTTGATAAATCAAAGGAAAAAATAGAAATTAGTCGAATTTTATAGTGATAAGGAAAAATGTCGTCTTAATTCTCAATATTGCAAATGGAAAATAGGAGGGGAAGGCATGAAAACATTTGAATTAGGTTCAGGAACAAAAGTAATGGTTGATGAGAGCAAAATTGTCATCGAAAGAACCGGTGGTAAAAGTGCGTTGAAGGGAATTTTTGCGGGAAGAACCATGGGACAGATGTCGATCAAAACATCAGCACTAACGGGTTTGATCTTTTTTGCTGATTATTTAGTGATTTGTGCTTCTGGACTTCCCGCTCCAAATGATTTTAAACTCACTAATATTGCCGAAATCAAACAGTATCCTAATTGTATCGTCGGAAAAGAGCAAGAATTAGCAGAAATTTATCAGTATCTCAGTGGTTTTATTAGAGGTTAACGGGCGTAATGTATCAATAAACGTTTGAAAAGTTGTTGTTAGGTTCTTTATGATTATTAGAAAAAATGGCGCCTCATTGAGCCATTGGGTAGGGATAACAGTTTTTTTGCGGGGAGAAGTGAAATTGGGTAAATATGGGGATATATTAAGTTTCATCTCTTATTTTGAAAACGAGAGTCATATTTTTTACACTTGGAGTCAATCTGGCCTGCAGAAAGATGGGTTTTTAAGCATGGCTTATCCTGATTATGATGAAGAATTTATAAGATTTATAGAACTGGTTAGTGATTCAGGTTTGATGAATGTAAATTATCTTAAAGTTATTGACAATAATTCGCTTGGAAATCAATTGAAACCAGTTCTACATAAGGCTAATATGGAAGTATTAACTGCGATACTTACTTATTTTGTCCGCCAAGAACGATTTTGTGATGGATTATGGGCTAGAGCTATTGAGGATAAGACATTTCTGAATATTCTTTATCGATTACGAGAGCTCGTTTGAAAACGCGGGGACGGTTCAGCTTCCAAAAGAAGCATGAGAACCGTCCCCATGATTCTGCCTGTGATTTATATTAAGGGGTTCATTTTATGAAAAACTTCGTTGCATTTGATTTTGATACGGCTAATAGTAGTCGACACAGTATCTGTTGTGTTGGACTGGTCTTTGTTGAAAATGGAAAAATCATAGATTCTATATTTCAATTAATAAATCCTGAGGAAGAATTTGATCGTTTTAATAGTTCTGTTCATCAAATTACTGAAGAAGCTGTAAAAAATGCACCTACTTTTGCAGTATTTTATAACTCTGTTAGAGATAGAATCGCCGACAAATTAATGGTGTCACACAACCTGTTAGTTAATGGGTATGCTTTAAAAGAAAATTTGCTGAAAAACAAAATAAAGCCATGCAGCAACCAATTACTTTGTAGCTATCAATTGGCCAAAAAGGTTACGTTGAATCCTTCAAGTTATTCATTACTTTCACTCTGCAAACATTATAGAATCGAATTACCTCATCATCAAAATGCCTTAGGTAAAGCGGAGGCGTGTGCAAAATTATGGGTGCAGCTTGTTGAAGAATTTGATCTTTATGATTTCGATTCTCTTTTTCTAATGGCGCGCATCATTCCAGGTGAAATTTCAAACGATAACTTTAGTCCCTCGTTAGTAAAAAGCAGTAAATATAATTGGGTGAACATACCCAGCATTATGCCTTCTAAAAATGCAGCTACAGAAAATGTTTTTTTCGGTAAGAATGTAGTTTTCACAAAGAAATTAAATCATTTTACACGGAGGGAAGCAGCTCAACTGGTAATCTCTCAAGGTGGCAGATTTCAAAGTGGGATAACTAATGAAACTGATTATCTGGTTGTCGGACAACTTGAGGAAGTAATGGCCAAAGGCAATAAATCCTCAAAACTGTTAAAAGCAGAAAAACTTATACTTGAAGGAAAAAATCTCGAAATACTGAGTGAAGAGCTCTTTATGAAAATGGCAAATAAATCTTAGCACAGAAGCAAAATGAACCGTCCCTGTGACCGACTAATTAATAAAAGGGCTCATAGTTAAAATAGTATGGGGGATTATATGTTTAACGAGAATTGAGGTGAACGTATGATCTTGCTTATCAAAATATTTACCTTGTATCTCATTACCATTGCGATTATGAGATTAATGGGCAAATCGACTATTATTCAGATGACTCCATATGATTTAGTTGCCATCATTATTGTCGGAACAATTGCCTCAGAACCGTTAATTAGCACCGAGTATTTACCGACTGTTTCCGCTTTAGCTATCCTTGTTTTCTTACATATATTGTTTTCAAAGTTAACTTTATGGCAATGGGGCAACCGCCTTTTTTTAGGAGAACCAACGATTCTGATTAAAAATGGTGAAATCGTTGAAGATAATATTGAAAAATCAAGACTATCGATTGCTCAGCTTCTTTCAATTTTAAGAAGTAAAGGATATCCAAAGATATCTGATGTTGAATATGCCTTACTTGAACCTATTGGAGAGGTAAGTGTAATCCCTAAAACAGAAAACACACCAGTAACGATACAACATTTAGAAATTTCAATCGAGGATGAGGGTTTGCCTATTTCTGTAATAATTGACGGGAAGATCCAATTTAGGAATCTTAAACTACTTGGAAAATCTAAAGAATGGCTTGTAAATCACTTGAAAAATCAAGATTTACACCAAAAAGATATCTTGTATGCATATGTAAATGAAAAGACCAAGAAACTAAATATCAATAGACGAACCAATATTAAATAGATAATAATCTAATTCTAAAATTAAATGAAGAATATCGTTATGGTTTTATTGGGTTGTCTGATTTTTCAAAGCCAAATAATTTCATCTTCGCTTACCAACAATACTTCTCTGAGTAGATTATCGCGCATAATTTCATACTGACCATTTTCATAATCGAAGATGACCTTGTAAATCCTTCCAGAATGAAGTACTTTATCATTCTTGTTCATAAAATAATTACCACCTTTCTTGAATTCATTTTAGCTTTCAACTGTTAACTCTGTGTTTACATATTGTTATGCTTTTGTAAAAAAACTTGGAGCGGTCTGCAAGTTATTTTTGTACAAAAAATAGACACTGCACGTTTTTTCGTAAGAAACTAAAAAAAGGAGTGATTAACATGATGCCATCCTATTTCATTGCACACGGGTCGCCCATGCTAGCAATTGAGAATAATGAATACACTGAGTTTGTAAAGCTATTAGGTAATACCATACCTAAACCAAAAGCCATTGTTTTATTTTCGGCGCATTGGGAGTCAAATGTCCAAAAAGTAAGTAATCTCAAACAATATCAAACCATTCATGATTTCTATGGATTTCCGGAAGAATTGTTTAGAATTGAATATCCGGCCAAGGGTGACCATAAAATTGCTAGAGATATAGAAGATTTTTTAAAAAAGCAAGGGATTTCTTATGCTTTTGATACAGAGCGAGGGCTAGACCATGGTGCATGGGTTGTTTTAAAGATGCTTTATCCGAATGCCGAAATTCCAGTGATTTCTATGTCTGTCTCCCCAAAATTAGCTCCTCAGGAACAGTACAACATTGGAAAATCCTTGTCGGAATTAAGAGATAAGGACATACTGATTATCGCAAGTGGTGGAACTGTCCATAACCTAGGAGCTGTTAAGTTCAGGGATGAAGGAACAGTGGACCAATGGGCACTTGAATTTGACCAGTGGTTGGAAAAACACATGAACCAATGGGACTTAGCTTCCCTTTTTAACTATGCTTCAAGTGCGCCAAATGGCCAATTAGCGGTTCCCCCAAATGGGAATGAACATTTTATCCCAATTTTCTACGCTATGGGAGCGGCTGACAACTCCAGAACTGCAAAATTGCTTCATCGAAGCTATCGATATGGGAACCTAAGTCACAGCATTTGGCAATTCGGGTAAGAACCGTCCCCTTGTACTTGCAGCAACTTCCTATCTATTTGCTAGCTACTTGATAGGATTGCGCTTTAGATTTCCTGAAAGGCACTTTCTAGGTTTTCATATCCTTGGAGATCGTTTCCGATTGGGTCATCAGTCTCTAATGTCCATTCGCTATCAATGGGGGCTAAATCACCATTATTGCTTTTTTTGTAGGGAGTATGAATATGATAGGTTTTTCCATTTTTCGTTACTGTATAACCTAAATAATAGAGGTCTGCTTGCCCTTCTTCTTCAAAAACCCCGATGTTATCAATATTAAATTTTTCGAGATAAAATTGAAATTGCTGTTGTAGTTCATTTATTATCTGCTCTCGTGAGTTGTATTTCATTCAATTTCTCTCCTTTAAGATTTGCCGCCCCAAACCATTTAGATTAGGTCAACAAAGGTTGCTTACTTTCAATTTTCTTTTTCTTCTTTTCGGTTGGTTGAGGAATGGGTTTTCCAGTATTTTCATTATAAGAAATATTATCAATTGATCCCCATTCATCAACGAAATGCTGAAGTTTGTTTGGATTCTTTTCTTCGCTTTTTTCGCTGCTTTTAATGACCAACACCTCCAATTATTTGCTTAGAGCCTAATAACATTAATAGCATTCCCTGCTCCTTAAAAATCACACAATTTTGCTAAATGACCCCCATAAAAAATTGTTAAACATTTTTATGAAAAACAATCTAAGCGCTTAAAGGGTTTTGAATTTTCAAACAACCTTTTCTGGGAAATGATTTTAGCATAATAACGGCAATAATGATTGAAAATATTAGAAAGAGGGAGAAGGAAATGCTGCTTTTTTTTGCTGGTTCGGTCAGAAGCACTATTCAGCAAATAAAACATGCTATATTATATTGGTATGGTTTGAAATAAGGGAAGAATTTTTGTGAAAAAACGCCGCCCGCTAAATGATTAAGAAAAGCTGTTTATTAGAAAGAAGGGGGGCTTACAGAATATGCTCTTAAGTATAACGATGCTTTTACTAGGTTTATTGTTAGGATTTATTGGAGCAGGGGGCGCAGGTTTTATTATTGCCCTGTTGGTAACTGTTTTTAATATTCCTATTTATACGGCAATTGGTACGGCTGTTCCGGTTATGTTTATTAATGTTTTGACAGGAAGTCTAAGCCATTTTCGCGAAGGGAATATTTATATGAGGGAAGGCCTATTAGTAGGTGCTTTTGGTGGAATCGCTGCTTATTTTGGGATGCGATTAACGACCCTGATAAATCCGAATGTCTTAATGTTTTGTACCGTGTTTGCTCTGGCATCTTCAGGAATTCTGATTTGGTTAAAAACAAGAATGCAGATTAATGAGGACGATGTGAAAAAGAAACCTATTTTTTTAAGTTACATGGGAATTGGCGTTGGAAATGGATTGATTTCTGGTACTTTCGGAATTGGCGCGGCTCCATTCATTCAATTATCATTGTTAAAATGGCTGCATTTTCCGATGAGGATTGCCGCTGGAACCACCATGCTTATCCTTTTGCCAGTGGCATTTTTTGCTTCCATAGGATCAATACAGAATGGCTATGTTGATTTAATGTTATTTTTACAGGTAGGAATTAGTACTATGGTCGGTACTTACATTGGTGCAAAATTAACCAAGCGATTGCCACAAGTTTTCTTGCGTTATGGCATTATTTTTACACCACTGGTAAGCGCAACGTTATTATTAATTAATTTTTTATAAAAAGACTAGCAAGCATGATCCAATTAATTATTGGAAGGTGCTTGCTTTTTTTATACAATATTTTCGAAATTGTGAACAAATTCCGCGTATTTTTTTGAGGAAAGCTTATATTCATTAATAATTTTTGTAGTTTGTGACGTATTCATTAACATTTTGTGAAATAAGTTATTTCCAGTATTAAATCTCTTCTAAACTATGTAAAATGGGACATGGTGAAATGTCGAATAAAGTCGAATAATTACCGAGTCAAATTGGACTACGACTGGGTTTTAGATAAAAAACTCAAAACTATTACGCAGAGGATTGGAGTTCACGTATATGTTAAAGGAACAAACGAGGTATTCTCGTCTTGCGAATATAACAAAAATGATCAATACGAAGCTAAAATTACGTGAAGTATTAGAGCATGTAACGACAGCGATATCCGAAGAAATAGTCCAATGTGACTCTGTTGGTATTTATTTGCCAAAGGAAGATGGGACATTCAGAGGATTTGTCGGCAAACCAGAAACCATTAATGGTTGGACGCTTGATATGCATGTAATTGATACGGACATTGACTTATTGGCAAAAGAAGTAATTGAAACAAGAAGGACCATTTATATACCAGATACCTCAAAGGATGATCGCCCAGATCCTAGAGCAGTAGTCGGCTTTAAAATTAAATCCTTATTGGCACTACCTATCTCATTTGAGGAAGAGTTATTCGGTTTAGTATTTTTATTTGATTATGGAATTCCAATGAACTTAACTGAGTCAGAAATTCAAACGGTTGAGGCTTATGTAAATATGGCTGCTGTTGCCATTCAAAATGCTAATAATTTAACTCATAAGGAGAGCCTAATTGCTGAAAAGGCGTTGTTGCTTGATGTTACACGAGATCTCTCTATGTGTTCATCAATGCAGGAAAGTCTCGATAAATGTTTTTATTACTTAGGCAAGGTATTGGACAACTACAATATTGGTGTTCATTTATTAGATCCCTTAGCTGGAAAAAGAATTAAACCGGCGGTGTTAAGTAAAGATAGTGACTGGACAGAAGAAGCCTGGATTGAAACACACAAAAGAATACACAATGACCAAAGTAATGATCTTGTTTTTCAAGAGGTAATAAAAACAAAAAAGGCTGTACTTATTCCTAATGTATTTGCTGACCCGAGACCGAACCATGATTTATGTCGTAATTTTGGCATGAAAGGACTATTTATGCTTCCGTTAGTTTCAATGGGTGAGGTTTTAGGGACGATAGCAGTTGTAAATCTTGAAGATCATGCTCGGATTTTTAATGAAGCACAAACCCAGTTGGCTCAATCAATCGTTGACGCCACTGCTTCAACATTATCCCATCTGTTATATATGGAAAAACAAGAGGTCATTATCGAGGAGCGAACCTCGGAAATTACCGTGAAGAATTATGAGCTTGAAAGAGTTGTAACTGAATTGCAGCAAATGAGTCGGGAGAAGGAATTAATTCTTAACTCTGCTGGTGAAGGGATATTTGGGTTAGATCTTAATCGAAATATAACATTCTGTAATCCGGCCGGGGCGTCGATGCTAGGATATGATTCAAAATGTGAATTAATCGGATTACCAGCCGATGCTGTTTTCAATGTGAGTAGATTAGGAGCTCAAAAGAATGGTTCTTCAGAGAATGGTGGACAGTGGGATCATTATTATCTAGACGAGAAATTTTTTCGAAAAGATTATTCAAACTTCCCAGTTGAATATGTTATCTCTTCCATAAAGGAAGGGGACGAAATTGTTGGGGAAGTTGTCACCTTTAAAGATATTACGCAACGGAAACAGTTGGAAGAAGAAATTAAATATCATGCCTATTTCGATAGTTTAACAGATTTACCCAACCGAGTTTTATTAAAAGACAGGCTGAACCAAGGAATAACCTACGCTCAAATGAATAGTGAAAAGTTTGCGGTGCTGTATTTGGACTTAGATCGCTTTAAGTTTATCAATGACACATTGGGCCATAGTTTGGGAGATGTGTTATTGCAGGATGTAGCCAAACGCTTAACCGCTTGCGTTCCGAAAAGTGCCACTGTATCAAGACAAGGTGGAGACGAATTTGCAATTTATGTGCCCAAAATCAAAAATGAAAATGAAGTTTTAAAAGTAGTGAATTCGGTTATTGATGCCTTTTTTAAGCCGTTCTTCTTAATGGACAATGAAATTTATATTAAAACAAGTATCGGAATCAGTCTATTCCCTGATAACGGTGACACCACGGAAACCTTAATCAAGAATGCCGATACGGCTATGTATAAATCGAAAGAAATTACTGGTAATAGTTATCATTTCTTTAGTGAAGGAATGGATACAAGAACTTTTGAAAATGTCAAACTGGAAAATGCATTATATAAGGCTTTAGAAAAAGAAGAACTCGTTCTTTACTATCAGCCTCAAATCGACTATCAAACGAAACGGCTTGTAGGAGTAGAAGCGTTAATTAGATGGAATCATCCAAGACGAGGCATGATTTCTCCTGATAAATTTATTACTTTGGCTGAGGAAACTGGATTAATTGTCCCTATTGGGGAATGGGTCTTGAAAGAGGCCTGTAAACAATTAAAGGAATGGCATGACCAAGGTAGTCCGTTAATTAGTATGTCCGTGAACTTATCTGTTCGTCAGTTTGAACAGAATGATTTATATTCCACCGTAAAAAACATCCTAAATGAGGTTGACCTTTCTCCAGAATATTTGCATCTGGAACTGACGGAAAATTTGATTGTTAAAAATACACAGTTAACCTTAAAAACAATGAAAAAATTAAAGGACTTAGGAATTAAAATTGCCATTGATGATTTTGGAACAGGCTATTCCTCTTTAGGATATTTGAAAAACTTGCCAATCGACACGTTGAAAATTGACAAATCTTTTGTCATTGATATGACCAATGAAGATGCGGCCATAACCAACACCATCATTACTTTAGCGCAAAATTTGAATCTAAATGTCATTGCTGAAGGTGTTGAGACAAAAGAACAAGGAGATTTCTTATTCAATCGAAATTGTTTTTTGATGCAGGGCTACTTTTTTAGTCGACCAAAGAAAGCTCAAGCGATAGCTAAACAATATTTTACAAATAGAGACAACTAAAAGTGAGGGAATAACATCATGAAAACAGCTCGGTTTTTATTAGAATTTTTAAAAGGCAATGGCGTTAAACAAATTTTTGGAATTCCGGCAGGCTCGGTTAATGCCATTTTTAATGAACTTTATGAAATGCCTGAAATAACCCCGATTGTAACCAAACATGAAGGAGCAGCCTCCTATATGGCTGCCTCCTATGCAAAATATTCTGGACAAATGAGTGTATGTATCGGTTGTAGTGGTCCAGGTGGAACCAATCTAGTAACCGGAGCGGCTAATGCCATGCGTGAGCATTTACCAGTGCTATTCATTACCGGTGCTGTCCCAGTGAATACAGTTGGACTAAATGCTTCTCAAGAACTAGATGCCGAACCTATTTTTCGGACAGTGACAAAGTATAGCGTAACAGTCAAGGATTCAAGTGATTTACTAAATCAACTAGTAATGGCCGCGGAAATTGCCATTTCAGGCGTACCAGGCCCTGTACACATAGCCATTCCCATCGATATTCAACACGAAATGGTCCAAACTCAAGCTATTCCCGAAATGCCAAAAAGAAAGCCAATCATCCCTGACCTGGAAACAATCAAAAAAGTCGCTCAGGAATTAATTCAAAGAGACCAAGGCTATGTTTTTATCGGGCAGGGTGTTAGAAACTCAGTTGACCAATTGATTGAACTAGCAGAAATGCTGAATTGGCCGATTATATCAACACCACAAGCAAAAGGATATATCCCTGAGGAACATCCGCTTTTTGCAGGCGTGTTTGGTTTTGCCGGTCATGCTTCCGCCTCAAAATTGATCGAGGTTGATAACGGACAAGTATTACTGATTGTAGGTTCAAGTTTAGGGGAAACTGCCACGAATAACTACAATGCCAATCTGACAAAAAATCGATTCACCATTCAATTTGATTTTGATCAATCAGTGTTTAATCGCAAATACCAGATCGACATACCAGTGCTAGGAGACATTAATTTAAGTTTGTTATTTCTTATCGAGGAATTAAAGAGCCTGGGGCTATCTAAGGAAAAAAGTAAAGGTACCATCGAAAAAAATGAAGAGGTAGTAAAGGATCAGGCTGAATACAACACCAGAAATGTTCTGCATACAATTCAAACCTTATTACCTAAAAACACCAGATACACCGTTGATATAGGAGAATTTATGTCCTATGTCATTCATTATATGAAGGTTCTAGATTCGGATACTTTCGATATCAATGTTCACTTTGGAGCAATGGGATCGGGAATCGGCTCAGCGATTGGTGCAAAACTGGCTCAACCTGAACGACCAGTTGTAAGTATCACCGGTGATGGCTGCTTTTTCATGCATGGAATGGAAGTACTCACAGCCAAAGAAAATAACATCCCAATTTTATTTGTAGTAATGAACAATGCTCGACTCGGAATGGTCTACCATGGCCACTCATTACAATTCCAGCGCACCCACGCCGCCTTTGAACAACAGCCAATTAATATCTCAGCAATGGCTCAAGCGATGAATATACCAAGCTATCGAATAAACAGCTTGGAAGACATCAACCAAGATACACTCAACAACTTAACCAATCTAACAGGCCCAGCAGTACTAGAAATAGCCTTAACCGATAATAATGTTCCCCCAATGGGCGATCGAATTAAATTCTTATCCTCCTTTGGAAAATAAATACAAGTAAAGCTTAGCTGTTTTTATCAGTAAATAGAATTTTTATGAAAAAAACCCCAGCAATATAACAGGACCATTCGCATAGAATGGTCCTGTTCTTTTACATTGGCTCAACCAGTAGAACCTCCACCGAATGAAGTTTCATTTTATTCTTCTGAGTAAAATTTTTTAATGACCTCAATAATCATTCCGATTGTTTGTCCTTTAAAAGCATCAGGGACAGCTTCGCCATTCGAATTTAAGTAGTAACAGCTTCCATTATTCTCATCATAGTGAAATCCTAATTCCTCTAAGGGGAGTCGTAAAACGGCTGGTAACCCGGATAATCCAGTTGTCTCAGCAAAGTATGGGGTTGGATAAACCGTTACATCAACATCGTTAGGTCCAGTTTGAACAGCAAATAAGTTAGTTTTATGTTGAATGATCCACTGACCTTTTGAAAATAAGGAAATTCTAGCTCCATCTAATGCTGAAATGGCAGCCAAATTAACACCGAAAATTTGATTTATCATACTGCGGATGTCCGCACCAGTTAGGTTTTTAATTCGCTGTTGCGCTAAGTAAGAATCGATTACTTCGCAAGCGGGAGGTAGGGTAGTGGATTCTCCTGATGCCGAATTGAAGTCTAATAGATGCTTTTCCGTTGGGTTTAATACTTGCATAGCACTTAAATCAATTTGGAAGAGCAAATTTACGATAGAACAAATTTCTTTACAACTCATCCTCTCAATATGGGAATCTAAGTAATGATCCATTATTTCGACTTTTGTTAATACTGTAGTTTGATCATCAAAAATTAAGTTAGATTGCTTTTCATGCTGTTCTTTTCTGAAAGTCATTTTGCACCATCCGTTATACAAAAATAGTAATTACAAAGTAGATAACACTTTGAATTATGAAACAGTAGTTAATTTTCACAGTATTATTATTGTACCATTAATAAATCGTCATAAAACTAACGTTATTTCATTATAACTTATCAAGCGATGGTTTATTATGAATTTTGTTTTTAGCACCATTAAAAAAATCTGGTTTTCATATAAACAATGAAAACTAAACTAGCTATTTATTTTGCTAATAGTCTTTATTTTTATCATAAAGAATTGTGTCCATTTTGTTAAAATGTCGCATTTTGTTGCAAATGAAATATAAATGTAATATTCCTATAACCTAGCTGACAAATTTCAATGCTATACTTCAAAATGTGCAATTAAAAGAAACGGTATTCAGTTATTGTAAGTTTGATAGAAAATTTTCGAAATGCCTGAATGATTTCTGCAAGTTTACAAACATTACTAGGCAGGACGATGGAGAAAGTAGGGGCAGAATGATAAAGAAAAAGCTTCTAGTACTAAATACTACAGTGATGCTTGGACTGGGAAGTGTTTTAGCTCTTCCAACGGCACATGCAGATACAATTAATAATAATCGTTCAAGTATTCAAGCGAATTTAAAACAAGCCAACTCGGAGCTTTACTCGGTTCAGAGTGAACTAGCTAAATTTACAGAACAATTAAAACGTGCTGAACAAGCATATAATGACAATCAAAATCTGATTGTCAAAACGGAAAGTGAAATCACAGCCGCAAATCTTGAAATAAAAAAACTAGATGAAGAGGTTGCTAGTTTGAAAAAAGCGGTAGCCAAGCGGACTGAGATATTAAAAGAGCGAGCAATTTCCTATCAGGAATCAGGTGGGGATATCCGCTATCTAGATGTTATCCTTGGGGCATCAAGTTTTTCTGACTTTATTGACCGTGTTGGTGCAGTTGCTACCATTATGGATGCTGACAAAGATATGTTAGAAAAATACGAACAAGATCAAATTGATGTAAAGCAAAAGCAAGTTGCTGTTAAAGAAAAATTAGTAGATTTAACCGATATGAAAACAGAACTTGAAGGTATGCGAGCTGGCCTTGCTGAGCAAAAAGCGCAAAACGAATCTTTAAGAGCAGAGCTAAAACAACAAGAAGCAGCAAGCCTAGCAGTTAAAAATGGTTTGCAACGTAGTCTTACAGCGCAACAAGTAAGCATGACACCACGGGCAGCAAATACCTATGCTCAAGTTCAATCAATTCCAGGAGCAAGCGGGAAAATTGCCATTATCACAACAGCTGGTAACAGATATATTGGGAATTCTGTTTATGTCTTTGGCGGTGGAAGATCTGCTAGTGACGTAGCTGCAGGAAGATTCGATTGTTCCGGATTTGTAAGTTGGGCTTATTCTCAAGCCGGTGTATCCATTGGTGCGAGTACCAGCGCTTTACAAAGCACCGGTCGTAAAGTTTCAACAAGTGAAATGCGTCCTGGAGATTTAATATTCTTTAATACTTATAAAACAAATGGCCATGTTGGGATTTATTTAGGCGGTAGCAGCTTTATCGGCTCACAAAATTCAACAGGTGTGGCAGTTGCTAACTTTTCTAGTGGGTATTGGGCAGGCAAATTTAGCGGTCACGTTAGACGAGTTATCGAATAATCCTCTTATTATCAAAAGCTAGTTTCTATTAATATAATGGAAACTAGCTTTTTTAATGGATTCCCTCGCAAATCCGTATTTTGAGGTAATAAGAAGTCTTGTCTTAAATTAGGTAACCGGTAGACGCGGTAGACGTAAAATAAGCGGAGTTTTTTCGGCTAAATGCAGAATTGAGCTCGTTTTGGGGGAAATAAGCGAAGTTTTTCCGGTCATGTAAGGGTCCTACCAACAAAAAGCGCAAAACATACGCTAAGCAAATTTCGACATGAAGA
>CALCRD010000323.1 GCA_937894355.1 uncultured Bacillus sp. | reverse complement strand
AGCCCCCATAAAAATCAGCATGTTTCCTGCCCAGCCACCCCAAACCATAGGTATTATCATCGCCCAGCGGGCAGCTGTAGCATGGGTGAGCCAATAAAACTCTCCTAAGTTTGCACCTATAGCATTGAGGAGTGCATTGAAGATTCCATAGCGTCCATGGAAAGCGAACTGCCACATTATTGCCGTGATAACACTGGGGAGGATTGCAGGGAAGTAATAGAGAATTCGGTAAAACTTGCCTTCTTGATAAGGCTTCTTCACAAGGAGAAACGCTACAATCAACGCTGCAAAAAAATTGATAGGGGTGGCGATAGCCCAATAGAAAAAATTGTTCTTCATCGCTCCCCAAAGCTCTGCATCTTTTGCCAAAGTATAAAAATTTGTTAATCCAACCCATACTGGCTTACCAAAACCATCGTACTCTGTAAACGGATAATAAAATGAGGTGATTTTAGGGATTACAAGAAAGAGGGTGTAAAAAAATAATAACGGTGTTAAGCTTGCGATCAGAAAAAATGTCTTGCTCTTGAAGAAATTGTTGTTTTTCAGTTCAGTTGCATCCATTTCTGGGCCTCCTTATAAGATCAAGCACAATCCCTTTATTACCTCCTCCTTTCACTGTTTAGCGCCATCTGTTCAAAGAATAAGCTGTTTATGTTTCACGTACAACTAACTCGACATCAAGCAATATCCGAATATCTTCTTCTGCTTCCATGTTGTTTAATGATATTTTTTTTATCAAGGCTTCTGTAGCCTTACTACCCAATTCATAATGGGGAGGTCTAATTGTAGTTAGATTTGAGTTCAAATAATAATCACCGTTGCCAATAATTGCCACATCCTCAGGAATTCTAAACCCTAAATCTTCTAATTCCTTTATAGCACCCATGGCTATCATATCTTCATTAGCAACTATAGCATCTGGATATGGTTCTGAGGCAAATAGTTTTTTAACCATATTCCGCCCGCTTTCTTCGCCATATCCACCAATCTCGACCCACTGATAATTATCCGTCATTCCAAGGCCTCGGGAAATATCTAAAAATGCGTCAATAGTGCGCTCTACAGGTGATAAACCTACTGTACCACGAAAAAAAGCAATTCTTCTTCTTCCACGATTATATAAATGTTCGACAGCTTTTCGTATTACAGAATCGGAATCTATTAAAACGGAGCTATAATCATAACCCAACAGTTGGCTCGTGTTTGATCCAAACTGGACAAAGGGGAATCCCTCATCACATAAAAACTTAATAGTATTTGGGCCAGCATCTATTAACAAACCGTCCACTTGAGGTCGTTTCACAATTTCTTCCAAGGGAAGAATCTTACTCTCTTCAGTACCTGTCATACCGTATAGAATTAAATTATAGCCATAAATATGAAGAACCTGATTTATGCCTTTTAATACTTGGGACATGTAAGGCATACTTAAGTAGGCTAAATCATAAATAACAAGCCCAATATTATGCGTGAGGAAAGCAGAAGCCAATTGACCAGATCTTTCAGATACAAATGTACCAAAACCTTGTTTTCTTTCCACAAGGCCATCTGCTTCAAGCTCCTTTAGTGCTCTGCTAGCTGTAGCGCGATTCACATCAAATTCCTTTGATAGTTCTCGCTCTGAAGGAATTTTATCTCCTGGCTTATACCGACCTCTTCTGATTTGCGTATGAATGTGTTCTTTTACTTCTGCATACTTTAATTTCTGCTCATAAAGTTCCATTTTCCCAACCTCAGTTCTCAAATACTGGTTTAGTGGTTTAATCCACTTATTACATATTATTCACCATAAATTAACAAATTCCTGCTAAAAAAATCAAACCACAAAAATTTCCAGTCGAACTTTGGTTGATAATGTTAACTCTATGCAAGACGAGCTATATTTGATTCATCTATCTCAAATAACAGCGGTGCTTCTGCAAAGAAGCGTTGGAATTCCTCAACTATTGTTAAGCCTAGCAGGTATCGTTGATCAATTGTTGGTCCTGCCACGTGAGGGGTCAATATTAAATTCGGATATTCTACCATTTCGGGAACTGGATTCTTCTCAGATAGTCGGATAATGCTATCAATATTATCTGTTGCGGCAAAAATTCTACCTGA
>CALCRD010000322.1 GCA_937894355.1 uncultured Bacillus sp. | reverse complement strand
GGAAATTTTGATTATGAACACATAGTTGATTGGAGTGGAAGGCACGCAGACTCCTGCAGGAGCACGAGCTGAGTGAGACTCCGAAGGAAGGAACGACCGGAGGAGGCCTTCGTGCGAGCCTGCGGAAAGCGAAGTGCCTGGAATGGAAATCAACAGCCTAGTTTAACATAGCCAATATTTTAATAAAGCACATGAAATTAGACCAAATCACAAAGAATAATATGATTATACTTATGCTGGTTTTAGAGGGGGAAAATGATGACACAGTTGAAACGAACGCCTTTATTTACTATTTACAAACAGCATGGAGCTAAGACGATTGATTTCGGTGGTTGGGACTTGCCTGTGCAATTTTCCGGTATTAAGGAAGAACATGAAGCGGTTAGAACAAAAGCGGGGCTGTTTGATGTCTCCCATATGGGCGAAATCGAAGTCACTGGCGCTGACAGTCTTAAGTATCTTCAAAAAATGATGACAAATGATGTTTCATTAATAAAAACTGGCAGTGCTCAATACTCGGCCATGTGTTATGAAAACGGTGGAACGGTTGATGATTTATTAATCTATAAATTGGCCGAGGACCATTATCTTCTTTGTGTAAATGCCTCGAATATTGAAAAAGACTTCCAATGGTTAAACGAGCATGTAACTGGTGAAGAGGTTAAGCTTGTTAATTTATCAGAAAAAATGGCGCAATTGGCTTTACAAGGTCCAATGGCAGAACGTGTTTTGCAAAAACTTTTGTCTCAGACCAATCTAAGTGAGATTGGTGCTTTTAAATTCCAAGAAAAGGTGAATTTAAAGGGCAAATTGGTGCTAATCTCTAGAACTGGCTATACCGGAGAAGATGGCTTTGAAATTTATTGTGACGCCAACGATGCTGTTGAAATATGGAATGAAATTTTAACAGCTGGAAGAGATGAAGGGGTAATCCCGTGCGGATTAGGTGCAAGGGATACACTAAGGTTTGAAGCGGTGCTTGCTCTGTATGGTCAGGAGTTATCACCAGATATCACTCCAATTGAAGCGGGAATTGGTTTTGCGGTAAAGGTGAATAAACAGGATGATTTTTATGGAAAAGAAGTACTAAAACAGCAGCGCGAATTGGGGGTACAAAGAAAGCTCATTGGCTTGGAAATGATTGATCGAGGGATTCCGCGTCATGGCTATCCCGTTTTCAAAGATGGAAAACAAATTGGTGAGGTCACTACCGGTACACAATCTCCTACGCTGAAAAGAAATATCGGTTTAGCTTTAGTACAGATTGAACATACTCCATTAGGTACTGAAGTAGAAGTAGAAATTCGTGGCAAACGCTTAAAAGCGGAAATTGTCAAAATCCCTTTTTATAAAAGAAGTAAATAATTGTGAGGTATCTACTTATCGCAGATTAACGGGTAAAAAACCCGCTGATGGAAGTTTCACCTTAGATGGATTGAAAAAAGGCTATATTAAGGAGGAGAAATGAATGAAGCATCGTTATTTACCGATGACTGAAAATGATCAGAATGAAATGCTGGCAGCTATAGGAGTAAATTCGGTTAACGAACTGTTCAACGATATTCCAGAGCAAGTCCGATTTAAAGGTGACCTTAAAATTAAGGCTGCAAAATCTGAGTCTACATTATTAAAAGAACTTACGCAGCTTGCTGGGAAAAATGCCGATTTAAAAACTCATACATCCTTTCTAGGTGCTGGTGTTTATGACCATTACATTCCAACAATAGTTGACCACGTGATATCACGCTCAGAATTTTACACGGCCTATACTCCCTATCAACCGGAAATATCTCAAGGGGAGCTCCAAGCCATTTTTGAATTCCAAACGATGATTTGTGAGTTAACGGGAATGGAGGTGGCCAACTCCTCCATGTATGATGGCGGAACGGCTTTAGCAGAGGCTGCTATGTTAAGTGCCGGACAAACACGAAGAAAGAAAGTCTTAGTTTCAAGTGCAGTCCACCCGGAAGCGAAGGAAGTTTTGAAAACGTATTCAAAGGGTCAAAACATTGAAATTATTGAAATCCCTCACCTATATGGTGTTACTGATTTAGTCGCGTTGAAGCAAGCAACAACAGAAGATGTAGCGGCAGTAATCATCCAGTATCCAAACTTTTTCGGGAGAATCGAACCCTTAAAGGAAATTGAAGAAATCGTTCATGCACAAAAATCGATGTTCGTCGTTTCAAGCAATCCGCTGGCACTTGGTGCCTTAACACCCCCAGGAAAATTTGGCGCAGATGTAGTGATAGGTGATGTCCAGCCATTTGGAATTCCAACCTCCTTTGGAGGACCACATTGCGGTTATTTTGCAGTGACGAATAAGCTAATGCGTAAAGTTCCGGGACGACTTGTTGGGCAAACCGTTGATGAAGAAGGGCGCCGTGGTTTTGTGCTCACTTTACAAGCTCGGGAGCAACATATCCGTCGGGATAAAGCGACATCTAATATTTGTTCTAATCAAGCACTTAATGCTTTAGCGGCTTCTGTTGCGATGACAGCTCTTGGGAAACAAGGGGTAAGAGAAATGGCCCAAGCGAATATCCAAAAGGCGCATTATGCAAAAAGTACTTTTATGGCAGCTGGGTATCAAGTTGTCTTTAATGGACCTTCCTTTAATGAGTTTGTTGTTAAACTCAATAAACCAGTAAAGGACGTGAATCAAGGACTATTAAAGAAAGGAATCATCGGTGGCTATAATCTTGGTCGCGATTTTCCGGAATTGGATAAACATATGTTGATTGCTGTAACAGAACTACGCACAAAAGCTGAGATTGATCAATTTGTAAAAGAATTGGGGGATTATCATGCATAAGCAGGATCAAGCACTGATTTTTGAAAGTAGTAAGCCAGGCCGCATTGGGTATAGTTTGCCAGAAATGGATATCCCGGTTGCCGATATAACCGAGCTAATCCCCAAAGGCTACTTACGTGAAACAGAACCAGAACTTCCAGAGGCATCTGAACTTGATATCATGCGCCATTATACAGCATTGTCAAAACGCAACCATGGGCTTGATTCCGGATTTTATCCGCTTGGGTCTTGTACGATGAAATATAACCCAAAGATCAATGAGTCAGTCGCTAGGTTTAACGGTTTTGCCCATTTACACCCGCTTCAAGATGAGAGCTCAGTTCAAGGTGCCCTTGAGCTAATGTATGATTTGCAACAGCATTTAAAAGAAATCACCGGTATGGATGAAGTAACATTACAACCAGCAGCAGGTGCACATGGTGAATGGACTGGTTTAATGTTGATTCGGGCTTTTCACGAAGCAAAGGGCGATTTCAAACGAATTAAGGTTATTATTCCAGATTCTGCACATGGAACAAACCCAGCCTCGGCCACAGTTGCTGGTTTCGAGACGATTACAGTTAAATCAAATGAAAAGGGACTTGTCGACCTTGAGGATTTAAAACGGGTTGTCGGAGTGGATACTGCTGCATTAATGTTAACAAACCCAAATACACTTGGCTTGTTTGAAGAAAATATTCAGGAGTTAGCAGCGGTGGTTCATGATGCTGGGGGCAAGCTTTATTATGATGGGGCAAATTTAAATGCTGTTCTATCTAAAGCTCGCCCAGGAGATATGGGGTTTGATGTGGTTCATTTGAACTTACATAAAACTTTTACTGGCCCTCATGGGGGAGGCGGACCTGGTTCTGGACCGGTTGGTGTAAAGGCTGATCTCATTCCGTTTTTGCCAAAACCAATAATTGCTAAACAAGGTGAAGAATTTGTGCTTGATTATAACCGTCCTCAATCAATTGGACGGGTGAAGCCTTACTACGGAAATTTCGGAATTAATGTCAGGGCCTATACCTATATTCGTTCAATGGGGCCAGATGGCTTGAAGGCAGTAACCGAGTATGCTGTATTAAATGCCAATTACATGATGAGGAAATTAGCGCCATATTATGATTTACCGTTTGATAAGCATTGTAAGCATGAATTTGTGTTAAGTGGAAAACGCCAGAAAAAGCTTGGGGTGCGCACTTTAGATCTAGCCAAACGATTGCTTGATTTTGGGTACCATCCACCGACCATTTATTTCCCATTAAATGTAGAAGAATGCATCATGATTGAACCTACAGAAACGGAATCAAAAGAAACTTTAGATGAATTTATTAATGCGATGATTCAAATCGCCAAGGAAGCTGAAGCAACCCCTGAAATTGTCCAGAACGCACCGCATACAACAATTGTAGGGCGGATGGACGAAACCCTAGCTGCTAGAAAGCCAGTACTTAGGTACCAAAAATAGTGATTAATAAGGACCAACGCCTACTTTTAGGTGTTGGTCCTTTCATTTTGAATTCGACTTAGACTTAAACAAAGAGGATGAGTTCGTTTTATCGAGTAATTTTCAGAATTTTTGTGTTAAAATAAATATGAGACAATTGAACAATGATTGTTAATTATACAAACAAAACCCTGCGATACTTCATACGAGGAAGTTCGCAGGGTTTAGGTGAGTGCGGTATTTTATATATTTAATGGGTCTAGGAGGAGTTCAAATGTGGTTCTTCTTGTTGGGTCTTTTATTTTGGTCTCTAGTTGCAGGTTCCTTGCTATTATTTATAGGTGGTCTGTTGAAGAAATCTTGGAAAGCATTATTAATTAGCGGTATTGCATTTTTACTACCATCATTAATAATCGGTGGTGCACAGGGGTGGATGAGAATGATTGTAATCATGCCATGGGTAGCGTTTTTACTTTCCTATTATATTAAAAAGAGTTTCCACCTATCAAGCTTATGAAAATTCAATGTTTTTTGCTAAATAATTGTTTGGCTATTTGTTTTTTAAAAAAATCAATATAGTTTCGTGATAGCACAAAGCACTTTCGTTTTGAACAATGAAAGTGCTTTTTCATTTGCTCAATTTTTTATCATCCTGTGATAATCAAGCTTTTGAATGTTTGTTTTCGATTTTTTTCTCGATTTTTTCCATTTCATTAGGGTTTGTTTCGATTTCTAATCTATTTTGATTAACTAGTTGTTGAAAACTTTTACGAGTTTTTCTTCTCATGTTTTTCAGCTCCTTTCCTTATCGCTCTTGATGTTTTTATTATAACAATAGTTTTAAGCTTTTTAATTCGATAAATATTACAAAAAATCGAACTTTGTTGTTTTTTGTTGTATTTTGTCGAATGATGTAGGTTTATTCGACAAAATTCGATAAAGATGACTATAATTAATACCAATTCTTCATATTATCTTTAAATAAATTTGCTATGCTTCATTAAAATGAATAATTTGGGCAAACCATCTTTATGACTACTGAGGTGAAAAAAGATGAATAACATATTAATGATTGAAGACGATGTAAGAGTAGCTGAGGTAATTAAAGGCTATTTAGAAAAAGAGGGTTATCAAGTCCATTGGGCAACGGAAGGTTTAAAAGGGATTGATTTATTTAAAGAAACCGATGTAAAACTAGTTATTCTAGATTTAATGCTTCCAGATATAAGTGGAGAGGAAGTTTGTAAAATCATTCGACAAAAATCTAATGTCCATATATTTATGCTAACAGCTAAGGGAGCATTAAATGATCGAATTGAGGGTTTGAATATAGGTGCAGATGAGTACTTAATTAAACCTTTTAGTCCGAGAGAGCTGACTGCGAGAGTAAATGCTCTTTTTAGAAGACTAAGCGGTGGAGGAAATGTTCCGGAAACAATGATTTATAATGATGGAAATTTAATGATTGATTATGAAAAAAGATTGGTGAAAATTCAGGGAACAGTAGTTCCTTTTACACCAAACGAATTCGACATTTTATACGCACTAATCATAAATAAAGGGAAAGTTTTATCCAGAGAACAGCTGATCGACAAAATTTTTGGAGCCGATTTTGCGGGCTATGATCGAACAATTGATGTCCACATAAAAAACATTCGCAAGAAAATTGAAACAGACACGAAGAATCCGATATATGTCGTGACAGTTATGAAGGTAGGATATAAGTTTGGTGGTGTTAACTAAATGCAATCTATTAGGAAAAGATTAAGTATATTGTTTGTTGCTTGCTCAATTGCAGCAATACTTTTAGTTACATTGTTTGTAAATATAACGGTTTTTTATAAATTTAATCAATATATGGAAGAGATTCAGAATAAGCGTGATGACAGAATTGTATCCCATTTTGAGGAAGTATATAAAAGAGAAGGAAAGTGGACAAAAGATACGGGAATTGAATTAATGCACGAAGCATATATGGGAAACTATTGTTTAACCCTTAACGATCAAAATAAACAAGTGATTTGGGGAATGAATCCAGCAGATATTAAAAACAAGGAACACTTAAAATCGATGATGGTAGGGGATAGTGGAGTATATACTACAAAGACATTTGAAATAAAAATCGCTGATAATATTGTTGGGTATATTGATATTGGACAGTATTCCTCGCTATTGTTATCTGAAGAGGATGTTAATTTTAAATCATCGATTAATAAAAGTATAGTTGCCAGTGGGGTTCTTAGTTTACTTATTATTATTAGCTTAGGTCTTTATTTTTCCAGACAGTTTTCGATTCCAATTATGGAAGTAGCGAATGCTTCTGTTAGCTTATCAAAAGGAAATTTTGATGCCAAATCAAGTACCGAAAGTAATATTGAAGAATTGGACAATCTTAGGAAGAGCATTAATATCCTCGCAGATAAATTAAAGTATCAGGATAATCTCAGGAAAAAATTGGTTTCTGATATCTCTCATGAAATTCGTACACCATTAAATGTCTTGCAAAATAACTTAGAGGCCATGATTGATGGGGTATTCCCGGTTACGATAGAGCGATTAAATAGTCTAAATGAAGAGGTAATAAGATTTGGTAAATTAATTACTAATCTAAACATGCTAAAAGAGTTTGAAGAAGAGAGTATTAACATGAATTATCAAATAATCGAATTGGACCAATTAATTACTGATATTTGTAAAGATTTTTATTTAGCAGCTGAAAAAAAGAATATAAAAATAGCCTATTACATCGAGCCGAATGATAATTATTCGATTACTGGGGATAAAGATAAACTTAAACAAGTTTTTATTAACCTTTTATCTAATGCCCTTAAATTTACGGATACGAATGGTAAGGTACAAATAAAGATATCGGAATCGAATAAAAAGATTATTGTTGAAGTTAGCGATAATGGTATTGGCATTAAGAAAGGAGATTTACCATATATTTTTGAACGCCTTTATCGAGGAGATAAAAGTAGGAATCAAATTGAAGGAACTGGAATTGGCTTAACCATTGTGAAGAATATCTTACAGCTTCATAATGCCAGTATCGATATTAAAAGCAGCGAAGGGGAAGGAACCACTGTAAAGGTCTTTTTTGGTAAAAAAAATTAAAAGTCAAATCAGTAAATTTTTGATTTTGGAAAGTTGGAAATGCAGGGACTAAAAAAGGCTGATCGTATGTGATCAGCCTTTTGGTATTAGTTTTTAGCTTTTACTTTACCAGACCATTTTTTAAATCCGCCTTGAAGATGAGAAAGATCTTTATAGCCTCTTTTATATAAGAATTGAGCTGCTCGTGCACTTCGAGAGCCACTTTGGCAATACATATAAACTGGTTTATCTGGTCGAATTTCCTTCATTCGCATTTTTATTTGTGAAAGAGGGAGATTTCTAGCTCCTAAAATATGACCAGCATCAAATTCATTTGGTTCCCGTACATCAATCAGTTGTGCTTTCCGATAACCAGCACGAAATTCTTCTTCTGTCAGTGTTTTTACAATCTTTTTTTGATAGAGCCATGTTACGACAGAGTAAATAATAATAGCTCCTAAAATGATAAGTAGGAAATAAAGTGTTTCCAATGTATATGCTCCTTTCACTATCATAAGCCAACTAATATTATATAAGTTGAATGGCTATAGAGTAAAGGAAATCCCTAAAATTTTTTTGATTTAGTAGCAAAGCCTCTTTAGTTTTGCTTTTAATAAGCGGTTTGTTAGACTATGTTCATGAGGGATTAACAATATATGGGTGGGGGAAAGCGTATATGAAAAAAGAAAAATGGCGTTTCATTGATTCAGGACTTTGCTCCCCATCTTTTAATATGGCTTTAGATGAAATGCTACTAGAATGGCATAGTGCCGGGAAGTTTCCCCCAACGATTCGTTTCTACGGGTGGAACCCAGCGACATTATCAATTGGCTATTTTCAAAAAGTGGTACAGGAGATTAATATGTCATCAGTAAAAAGTCATCAATTAGGGTTCGTCCGCAGGCCTACTGGTGGTCGTGGTGTTTTACATGAGCATGAATTAACTTACAGTGTTATTGTTTCTGAAAACCATTCTAAGATGCCTAAAACAGTTACTGAAGCCTATCGCGTGATTTCTGAAGGAATATTGCAGGGGTTTCAATTATTAGGTCTGGAGGCCTGTTTTGCGGTTCCTAAGAGTGAGATAGAACGGGACTCCCTGAAAAACCCCCGTTCAGCTGTTTGTTTTGATGCGCCAAGCTGGTATGAGCTTGTTGTAGAAGGACGGAAGGTTGCTGGAAGTGCCCAAACAAGACAAAAAGGAGTCATCCTTCAACATGGTTCGATTCTTTTAGACTTGGATGAGGAAAAACTTTTCAGCTTATTTCAGTACCCTAGTAACAGGGTGAAAGAGCGAATGCAAAGGGCTTTTAAAAATAAAGCAGTGGCCATTAATGAAATTAGTGCGCGGAAAATTTCTCTCAATGAGGCAAAAGAAGCTTTTAGAAAGGGATTTTCAGACGGTTTGAATATTGAATTAGAACCTTATCAACTTTCATCTAAGGAATTAGCTGAGGTTAACAAACTTGCTGTAGAGCGGTATGAAAATAATGATTGGAATTTTAAGCGTTAACAATCATCTGGGATGGCTTGGAGGACGGGGAAATGAGGGTTTAGCGGATAGAGTGACGTTAATGGCGGATAGAATGCCTAGTTTGGCGGATAGAGCGTCGTTTTTGGCGGATAGGATGCCTAGTTTGGCGGATAGAGTGCCGTTTTTAGCGGATAAAGCCAAAGTATGGTGGAAAGACCCTCGGATTTCGGGGATAGACGTCCGATTCTACCAGATAGTGCCGCATATTTTGCTAGTATAGAGCACAAAACTCATCTATTTGCCTAAGAAAAATGGCAAACTTATATACAGGAAGACATCAGAGGCAAAATAAAAGCAGATATACCTAATTTTTTATTGCTAACAGTTCCGGAATCACATTATTACAATGTAATGAAAAGGGCGGGGGCAATTTCCTTTTTTTAGAAGTGGAGGTCAAGGGAAAAATTTGCACTTTTCTTTATTTTTTTTATCACTAGATGTATAGAATTTTTGGTGATATATTTATACTTTCTAGCTTTATATCAAGGAGCGGATTTTGTCCCTTTTTGATCTAAATAAATTTTCAGAAAAAGGAAAGTGCAACCTCGGAATATTGTTGAAATTTCTCTTTTTATGCTAGATTTCACCTTTTTTCTCTTTCATTCTCTTTTTTTTGGTTTTTTTTATGTTTGACAAATTCATGTATCATTGCCTTGGACACAATATGTAGTGGTGTCGAAAATATTAGAGACACTATATGTTGAATTCAACAACAATTTATGGTAACTTTATCATGAATCAACAAACAGCTAGATTTACTATGGGTTCTATTAATTTGTTTTGTATTAACAGACGTAGTAGGACTATTTTTTATAAGGAGATGTGAAAATGTCTGTTGTGCTACCAAAAAAAATGAATATTGACATTGAAATGCTGAACGAGGATATCCGATTATTTCCACAGGTTCATCCAATTACCCCTGATATGAAAACAACCCATAAAGGGGTGTCAAGGTTGGTAATGTTAGATCGGTACACGTTTAAAGATACGGAAAAAATCACATTAACAAACGGAGATTTCGTCGTTCTAACTATTAAGGAAGATCCAAAATTCCCGGCACGCGGACTTGGTTTCATTTTAGATCTTGATTGGGAAAGTAAAACTGCTAAGGTTTTGATTGATGAGGAATTTCGTGGAGTCCTTGATGATCCTATTGAAGCCTCAACCGGTGTTATCAAACGCTCACTTGATGTCATTGAAAAGCCTTTAGAAGTTTTTTATGAGCAGATTGCTAAACGTAATGCTACTGGTCTTGCATCTGTTGAGAAAACAGTTGAGAAGCGTCAAGAGTGGTTTGATAAGTTTTATCAAGAGCTTGTGAATTTAAACTTCATTCCAGCTGGACGTGTTCTTTATGGAGCTGGAGCTGAAACAGAAGTTACTTTCTTTAACTGCTATGTAATGCCATTTGTACCCGATTCTCGTGAAGGAATTTCCGAACATCGTAAACAGGTAATGGAAATCATGAGTCGCGGTGGTGGCGTAGGAACAAACGGTTCTTCTTTACGCCCACGTAACACTCTTGCTAAAGGAGTAAATGGGAAATCATCCGGTTCAGTATCTTGGTTGGATGATATTGCTAAGCTGACACATCTTGTTGAACAAGGTGGATCTAGACGTGGTAAATCACATAAGTGCCTCGTCTATAAATAAACCTCGTGAATTGCTGGAAACTCTTTAATGACTTGTTGGCTACAACGTGACTAGAAATAGTGAGCGTGAATGCTTGAAAACAACATGTGGATAAAGACAATCAGCAGCCAAGCTCCTGTAAAATGGGGAAGGTTCAACGACCATCGAAAGCACACTTGCAAAAGTGGAAGTGAGTAGAGTAGGAATCAAGTGATTCCCAAGTGCGAGGACACTCAGATGAGTGTAAGATATGGTCTGAACTCTAAGGCGACTTAGAGAGTTGATGTAACGAATCAACGTAACTACATGGCACAGATGATTATGCAGTCGGACTGGCATCCTGACATTATCGAGTTTATTATTTCTAAAATGCAGAATCCGAAAATTTTGCGCTTTTTAATAGAAAATACCAAAGACGAAACAATTAAAAAATTAGCAAAAGATAAGCTGAAATTCACTCCATTAAACGAACAAGAAAAAGCAATGTACCAAGGAATTGTCAATTACCAAAACATTCCTGGATTCGGTGGATTCAATCAAAATATTATTGCTGATGCGGAAGAAAAACTAAGCACTGGCGGAACATATAGCGTTCATAATTCTGAGTTCTTAACAGGAGCAAATATTTCCGTTTGCTTAACGAAGGATTTCATGGAAGCCGTTGAAAATGACGGAGATTATGAACTTCGTTTCCCAGATGTTGAAAGCTATGATGCTGAAGGCATGAAAAATTACAATGAAGAGTGGCACAAAGTTGGTGACGTAAGAGAATGGGAAAAACTTGGTCACAAGGTGCGTACCTATAAAAAAATCAAAGCGAAAGAGCTTTGGAATCTAATCAACATTTGTTCTACTTATTCAGCAGAACCTGGTATCTTTTTTATCGATAATGCCAACGACATGACCAATGCGAAAAGCTATGGACAAAAAGTCGTAGCAACGAATCCGTGTGGGGAACAACCACTTGCACCATATTCTGTCTGTAACTTAGCTGCTGTGAACTTAGCTGAAATGGCAGATAAGGATACTAAAACAGTAAATTATGAAAAACTAATCCGTACAGTTGAAGTAGGAATTCGGATGCAAGATAACGTAATCGAAGCAACTCCTTACTTCTTGGAAGAAAATAAAAAGCAAGCTCTAAGTGAACGTCGTATTGGCTTAGGTGTAATGGGCCTACATGACCTGCTTATCTATTGTGAAACTGAATATGGTTCTGAAGCCGGAAATAATCTTGTTGATAAAGTGTTTGAAACAATCGCCACAACTGCTTACCGTACATCAGTTGAACTTGCCAAAGAAAAGGGAAGTTTTCCATATTTACAAGGTAGTAGCCAAGAAGAAACAAACCGTCTTCGTGAAGCATTTATTAACACTGGCTTCATGAAAAAAATGCCTGAAGACGTTCGTCAATCAATCTTAGAAAATGGAATTCGTAACTCACACTTATTGACTGTTGCTCCTACGGGATCCACTGGAACAATGGTTGGAGTTTCAACAGGTCTTGAGCCTTATTTCTCTTTCTCTTATTACCGTAGCGGACGACTTGGTAAATTTATCGAAGTTAAAGCGGACATCGTACAAGAATATCTCGATAAACACCCAGAGGTGGATCCAGATAGCCTTCCAAACTGGTTTGTAACAGCAATGGAACTAGCACCTGAAGCGCATGCTGACGTTCAATGTATCATTCAACGTTGGATTGACAGCTCAATTAGTAAAACAGTTAATGCACCGAAAGGTTATAGTGTTGAACAGGTTGAAAATCTATATGAGCGACTATATAAAGGCGGAGCTAAAGGTGGTACCGTTTATGTAGATGGCTCACGTGACAGCCAAGTATTAACCTTGAAAGCAGAAGAAAACAGTTTTGAGGATTCTAAAGAAATCTTCCATGAAAGACCAAAACAACACATAGTTTTAGTTGATACGATTCAAGAGCTTCGCTCAACGAATGTTAACATCGGTTCAGAGGTCGGCGATACCTGCCCGGTTTGCCGCAAAGGACAAGTAGAAGAAATGGGTGGCTGTAACACATGTACAAATTGTGGCGCTCAACTAAAATGCGGTTTATAAAATAGTTCAAAAGTGGGCTGTAGTTTTATAAAAAAGATCGGTCAACTAAAATAGCGTTCGTTCGATTATTTAAACTAAAGACTGATCATTTTTTTACAATATTTGAGAAAAAATCCTGTTTAAACAGGATTTTTTTTTGTTCCGCAATCGGGCCAGATTCTGGAGAAAAAGATACAAACCCAATTTTAGGTTCAAAATCAGTAAAGTTTAAATTTTTATTTTCTTTATTAACTTCTATTAAGTAATTTAAGGTGTTATACTTTTATTAACCAATGGTCAATAAAGGAGTTATAAATGATGACCCCTCGTAAAACAACTTCACAAGAGCTGACAAGAGAAATAATTTTACAGAAAGCACGAACTCTGTTTGTTGAAAAAGGCATTCAACAAGTATCCATGCGGAGTATAGCAAAGTTGCTGGGATGTAGTCATGGAGCAATCTATTATCACTTTAAAAATAAAGCAGAACTGTTTTATGCGATTGTAGAGGAGGATTTTTCCAAACTGAATAATCTGTTAGAAGAAACCATCCTAGGATCTGAAGATGATTCAACAAAGCTTTATAACGTATTTATTAACTATATAGAATTTGGATTAAACCATCAGAGTCAGTATGAACTCATGTTTTTGGTAAGAAATACAGAGGTAGATAGTCTATCCCAAGCATCAGCCAATCACAGTTATCAAAAGTTTGCTCAAACGGTTCAATCTTTGTCAAAGAAAAATCTAAAAATCATAGACGTGTGGTCTGCATTTATAGCCTTACATGGCTTTGTTTCTCATTACCTTGGTAATGTAGATAACTTTGAAGAGGCGAAGCTGGCAGCTAAATCACATGTGAATTTTATTATTAAGGGACTAAATGGATAGAACAGCTCCAAATGATTTTTTGTGGGTTTAGAGCTTGAAATATTTTTTTAATCAAATTTGACCAGTGGTCAATTAAAAAGGAAGGTTGTTATTAATGAAGAAAGCATTGGTATTAGGTGCAACAGGTGGAATAGGTTATGCATTGGTCCGTGAGTTAGTTGATCGAGATATAGAAGTGGTTGCATTTTCAAGAAGAAAAGAAAGGTTAGATATCCTTTATCTGCATGAGCCAAAGGTATCGATTTTTGTAGGGGATGCGTTAGTGGAAAAGGATGTATTAGAGGCATCCGATGGTGTAGATGTAATCTTTCATGCCGTGAGTTTTCCATACCAAGAGTGGAAGGATAAACATCCTTTATGCATTGAGATAATAGTCCGGGCTGCGGAGATAAACCAAGCAAAAATTGCATTAGTGGATAATATTTATGCTTATGGAAGGCAACCAAGAATAAAAGTAAATGAAGAAACGAGGAAGGAACCACATACAAAAAAGGGGAAAATCCGGCTCGCAATGGAAAATAGGCTTAAAAGAAGTAATGCCCCTTGGTTGATTGTGCATATGCCTGATTTATACGGACCAAATGCAGAAAATACAATCCTACATGAAACACTAAAAAACGCAGTTCTAAATAAAACTACGAATTATGTTGGTAACATTAGGGTGGCTCGAGAATTTATTTTTACATTGGACGGTGCAAAGGCAATGGTGGAGTTAGCCTCACGAGAGGATACGTACAATCAAAATTGGAATATTCCGGCTGCACATCCAATAACGGGTGAAGAAATTATTGAGATATTACGTAAGGAGGCAGGATATCAAAAGTCATTCAGAACTGTGTCAAAATATATGATTGGCTTGATTGGAATATTCCAGCCATTTATGAGAGAGACAGTAGAGATGATGTACTTGACAGAGGAGCCAGTAATTTTAAATGGTAAAAAGTACGAAGGGAAAATAGGGCCAATACCAAAGACACCGTATAAAGAAGGGATTAAGCAAACATTAGATTGGATGAAGAATCAGAAGGTATAGGGGTAATTTTCCATTTAATGTGTAGAATTGATATTTCGTGAGTTTAAAGGGAGATAATTTTTATCCAGAATTAAACAATCGGGCGCACTTCTTCAAGGATTGTGCTCTTTCTTTATGTTTAGGGCCAGATTCTTGAATAACGTGTATATAGAATATTATTATTGAACGAAGAGATTGTTAAAATTTCCACTTAAACTAACGATACAGTTATATACAGTATGATTTTTCACCGTATTCAACGTAAGTAAAGTTACCAAAATACCAGATTTGTATCTTTGTAGAAGGATTATATACAGTCGATATTTATAGTTTTCAACGTTAACAAACATAGGACTTTATTTGGAGAGGTGGGTATGATAGGCTTGGATGCCTGATGAAACAACGGCTTCAGCCTTTCAAGACCAATCATGCCCACAGAGGCTCCAAGTCAAGTCCTTAAACACTTTTCTATGGTTACATGTAAACAATGATAAAAGGTGCGCCATATCAATATTTTGTAACTTATACTGTATATAAGTACAGTTTTGTTCAATAGGAAGTCACAATTGAGATTGGCATTTATTGTAAAATAAAACTAGACGTATTAATGTTCTAATATATAAAGTTATACAAAAAATCGAGGATTGATGCGCATTAGTTTTAAAGTGCGGAGTAGAGATTAGTGATGCATAGTGGAGGATTTTTATGAAGAAAAAATCATTAAGAACTATTTGGATTATGTTTGCTATATTTATAGTGCTGTTTTCTGTTAATTTAGTTGTTCGTGAAATTTCAGATGCAACACAGAGAATGTGGCTAATAATGGATTTATGGGTTATATTGTTGTCAATCATTTTGTTGCTAGAATATAAACTTCCAGGTCGAACAGGCATCATCATTTCCACGATTTTTGGACTAGTAGTTTCACTGTCATATATTAATATTGGAGGCTTTTCATTAGTATTTTCCGTTTTCATTATTGTTTTATCTTCTTTGGCAGTCATTCGCACATTTGAGATATATAGTGAAAAGCACTTATACTTAATAAGAAGAAAAAGGAAATTAAGCCTAGTTGTTAGTATAACTTTGGGTCTTGTTGTTGGTATTATTTGGGGAACGATAAACTATTTTCTGATGCTTTCAAGCAATGAGCCTAAATTTAGCATTAATATTATAAATTTTCTTGTTGCACTTAGTCCTGCTGTACTTGAGGAAATAGCGATGAGAACTTTGTTTTTTGCTTTCTGCCTTCATTTATTGAATGGCAAAATAGAAACAAAAATGGAAAACTTCACATGTTGGTTTATGATGATGGTTCCACATGTGCTAATTCATACTCCAGATGCATTTATAGAACATGGCATCGTATCAGGTATAATTATTGTTGCTCTATACATAGTTATTTTCGCTCTTCCATTTACACTTTTACAAAGAAAACGTGATATAGCGTCTGCAATGATTGCTCATGGAACAGTTGATGCCATAAGGTTTTGCTTTTTTGGACTTCCGTATTAATTACAGAAAAACTCGTCGCAGTTTTTACTTCACAATATTCAAATAGCTCGTCTTTCGATACAAAGTATGAAGCAGCTTATT
>CALCRD010000321.1 GCA_937894355.1 uncultured Bacillus sp. | reverse complement strand
TTTACTATATCAATTTAGAATGCGAAAGCATTGTTAAGGTTCTTATTTTTAAAATTAAGGCTATTTTAAACTAGGCTGTTGATTTCCTTTCCAATTAAATTAGGGTAATTTTTACGAAAATCATCATGTTTACCTACCCCACACATAAAATGATTAATATTTACGTGCATTAAAGGGGGAAGACCATGCAAATTCATGTCATTCAACCTGGTCAATCATTAACTGGAATTGCCCAAGCGTATAGTACCACTGTTAAAGATTTGATCGAGGCAAACGATATTCCTAATCCAAATGATTTGGTTCAAGGACAATCGCTAGTAATACCAATTATTGGAAGTTTTTATTGGGTACAGCAAGGTGACTCTCTTTGGTCGATTGCCCAAAAGTTTGGTATACCTTACCAGCAATTAGCAACTGTTAATAGGATTCCAGCCAACCAGGTGCTCAGAGTTGGATTGCGGCTCTATATTCCACCACGTCGCAAAAGAAATGGAGAATTTAATGCCTATGTTGAACCTCGGGGTTCAAGTGTTACCCCTGCTTTAGAAACTAGCGCTCGGGAAGCTGCACCCTATTTAACTTATTTAGCTCCCTTTAGTTTTCAAGCACTCAGAGATGGCAATTTAAAGGAGCCGTTGTTAAATAACTTTCCAGCCATTGCCAGGGCAAATAATAATGTCTTAATGATGGTTATAACAAACCAAGAAAACGATCAATTCAATGCAGAACTCGGGCAAATTCTCCTTAATAACACAGCAATTCAAAATCGTTTCCTAAACAATATTGTCACGACTGCCAAAAAATACGGCTTTAAAGATATTCACTTTGACTTCGAATTTTTACGGCCTGCTGACCGCGAGGCCTATAATCGCTTTTTACGAAAAGCTCGCGATCGCTTTAAACAGGAAGGCTGGCTTATCTCAACTGCGCTTGCCCCCAAAACGAGTGCAACGCAAAAGGGAGAATGGTATGAAGCTCACGATTACCGAGCTCATGGAGAAATCGTTGATTTTGTTGTCATCATGACCTATGAATGGGGCTATAGTGGTGGTCCAGCGATGGCCGTTTCTCCTATCGATCAGGTTAGAAAAGTACTAACCTATGCTTTAACGGAAATGCCTGGTCAAAAAATAATGATGGGTCAAAACTTATATGGTTATGATTGGACTTTACCTTTTGTTAAAGGAAGTGTTGCTAAGGCAGTAAGTCCACAGCAAGCCATTGGGCTCGCAGCACAACACAATGTTCCTATTCAATATGATACGAAGGCTCAAGCTCCTCATTTTAATTACCAGAGTGGAGAAGGCAAACAACATGAGGTATGGTTTGAAGATGCCCGATCGATTCAAGCAAAATTTGATTTAATAAAGGAATTAAACCTACGAGGTATGAGCTATTGGAAGTTAGGGTTGGCTTTTCCACAAAACTGGCTACTTATCCTCGAAAATTTCAATGTTGTAAAACGTTAGTGTTTACTCATTTAGTCATCCTAAAAAGGTAGCTGTAGCTCTTAGCAGCTCCTTTTTTTATCCTAAATATACATATAATATTTAGATTCGTTTCAAGTGAATCTGTGTTACAATATTTTTCACGAACCACTATTACTATATAAATATAATGACTTTTTTGTGTCTAAGGGATATTTTTGAGGAGGACAAACAATGGAGGGAATACCCTTTATTTCTGTAGAAGGGCCGATTGGCGTAGGGAAAACTTCCCTAGCAAAAACATTATCAGATCATTTTCAATTTGCACTATTAAAAGAGATTGTCGATGAAAATCCCTTTCTCGGGAAATTCTATGAAAACATTGAGGAATGGAGCTTCCAAACAGAGATGTTTTTCCTCTGCAATCGTTATAAGCAATTAGGAGACATTCAAGACCATTATCTTTCAAGAGGCATCCCTGTTGTGGCTGATTATCATATATTTAAAAATTTGATCTTTGCAGGACGTTCTTTAACAAAACAAGAATATTATAAATATTTCCAAATATATCAAATATTATCTGACGGTATGCCGAAACCAAATATAATAATTTATTTAAACGCTAGTCTCGATACTCTTCTTAAAAGAATTAAAAGCAGAGGGCGTGAAGTCGAAAAGAATATTAGCCCCTTATATTTGGAACAATTATCAATCGATTATGGAATTACGATAGGAAAATTTGAAAAACAACATCCCGATATCCCCGTTTTGCGATTCAACGGTGATGAGATTGATTTTATTAAAGATAAAAATGATTTAGCACACATTATTGACACCCTTACTAACCAAATAAAACTAAGGAGTTTGCAACAATGAACTTACGAATAAAATATCAGCTTCCGACAAATGCGGTTTTTACCATTGCCGGGACTGTCGGAGTAGGGAAATCAACAATGACCAATGCATTAGCGAATGCACTTGGGTATCGAACCTCTTTTGAAAAAGTTGATTCAAATCCCTATTTAGATAATTTTTACGCTGATTTTGAACGTTGGAGCTTTCATTTACAAATATACTTTTTAGCTGAGCGCTTTAAAGAGCAGAAGCGTATTTTTGAATACGGTGGCGGTTTTATCCAAGACCGTTCCATTTATGAAGACACAGGAATTTTCGCAAAAATGCATTTTGAAAAGGGCACGATGTCCAAAACTGATTATCAAACCTACACTAGCTTATTTGATGCAATGGTATTAACACCGTATTTCCCTCACCCTGATTTGTTAATTTACCTTGAAGGATCCATTGACGATATCCTCGAACGCATTAAAGAACGAGGTAGACCCATGGAACAACAAACACCAATTGACTACTGGGTTGAGATGCATAATCGTTATGAAAACTGGATAAATTCTTTTACAGCATGTCCGGTTCTTCGTTTAAATATAAAGGATTATGATATTTTGAAAAATGAGTCCTCTATTGAACCAATCATTGAGCGAATCTCCTATTTTGTAAACAAACAACAACTACAAAAGTAATTAGAAATTAGAAAAGCGGAAGCGCCCAGGTAGCGACGTATGAACTTATTAGCACACTGACTGAGATAAAGGAAACACGAAGTGTGGTCTTCACTTCGATGTTGACTTATCGTAGGGAAGGGGGCGGAAGTTCACTAGTCGCTGGGCGCTGTAGCTAGACAAGAAAAGCGGAAGTGGCTTGCCCAGCCCCGACAAGCACGAGACAATCCAGCTGGAAGGTTGGTCTTTAACCTTCTAGACGGATTGGCTTGTGACCTCGAGGGGCTAGCCACTGCAGCTAGACAAGAAAAGCAGAAGCAGCTTGCCCAGGCGCTTATGACTCGAGCCCCTAGCCGCTATAGGCCTAAAAATAGAGAAAAACCACTACAAGATGTAGTGGTTTTTCTCTATATATTCTCAATGTCATTAATTTAAAATGGAGGAGGAAGAGGGATTCGAACCCCCGCGCGGTATGACCCGCCTGTCGGTTTTCAAGACCGATCCCTTCAGCCGAACTTGGGTATTCCTCCGTATCGACAAAAATAACTATAACACCTTTAAAAAACATTGTCAACAAAATATTTTAAAAAACTGGACAAAGTTATTTTGCCCAGTTTTTTTGAGCAAGATTGTTTATTTACCTATTCTGGGCGGATCACTTTATGCTTGCCCATATATGGCTGAAGAGCCTCAGGAATTAAGATACTGCCATCCTCTTGCTGATAATTTTCTAGTATTGCTGCAACAGTTCGTCCAAGAGCTAGCCCTGATCCATTTAATGTATGAACATGCTCAGGCTTTGCTTTTAATTCCCGACGGAAGCGAATATTCGCACGTCGTGCCTGGAAGCTTTCAAAATTACTACAAGAAGAAATTTCTTTATAAGCATCATAGCTTGGTAACCATACTTCAAGATCATATTTCTTAGCTGCTGTAAATCCTAGATCACCTGTACACATACTCAAAACTCGATACGGAAGCTCTAATAACTGTAATACCTTTTCAGCATGTCCAGTTAATTTTTCAAGCTCAGCATATGAATCTTCTGGCTTAACAAATTTCACGAGCTCAACCTTATTAAATTGGTGTTGACGAATAAGCCCACGCGTATCACGACCTGCAGATCCAGCTTCAGAACGGAAGCAGGCACTAAAAGCCGCATAGCTTAAAGGTAGTTTATCACTGCTCAGGATTTCATCTCGGTGAAGATTAGTAACTGGTACCTCAGCAGTTGGGATTAAGAAATAATCCTCGTTTTCAATTAAGAAGGCATCTTCTTCAAATTTTGGTAACTGCCCTGTTCCCGTCATACTAGCGCGATTAACCATATATGGTGGTAAGATTTCTTTATAACCATGCTCATCTACATGAAGGTCTAGCATAAAGCTGATTAACGCACGCTCTAATCTGGCCCCTAATCCCTTATAAAAAACAAAGCGGCTACCAGTAACTTTACCAGCTCGTTCAAAATCAAGGATATCTAATTGATCAGCTAAATCCCAATGAGCTTTAGCTTCAAATGAGAACTCGCGAACCTTGCCCCATTTACGGATTTCAACATTATCATCCTCTGTTTCACCCATTGGTACACTTTCATGGGGAATATTTGGAATGTTTAACATAAGTTGTTGAAGAGTTTCTTCAACTACACGTAGCTCATCATCTAAGCCTTTGAGATAATCGCCAACCTCTCTCATTTCGGCAATTAAAACGTCAGCATTTTGTTTTTCCCGCTTCAACACTGCCACTTGTTGAGAAACATCATTCCGCTTACTTTTTAGCTTTTCAGTTTCTACAATTAATTCCCGCCGTTTTTTATCTAACTCTTCAAATCTCCCTAGATCAGAAAGGTCCTCACCGCGATGTTGAAGTTTTGCTTTTACTTCGTCGAAATTTGCTCTTAAAATTTTAATATCAAGCATTTTTCAAACCTCCTTTTATAAAATAAATCTGGCAATCATTGGCGTTTTTTTAGTTATTAAAATTGGCCGTTGTTTTCCGCTGCAGGTGCTTCGCGCACCTTAGGGCGGTAGCGGGGAGACTCCCTGGCGCTTTGCGCCTCTGGAGTCTCCCCTGCC
>CALCRD010000320.1 GCA_937894355.1 uncultured Bacillus sp. | reverse complement strand
GGCGACCACCGAGATCTACACTCTTTCCCTACACGACGCTCTTCCGATCTCTTTTACCAAGAGAGAGTCCCCAGCGATCTATAATCAAATGCAAAATACTCACCTCCATTTACGATTATTCTCCAACCTTTGGAAAAATATTCGTATGGAACCAAGTATTTCCAACTTCTTATCTAAGCGCCTTAAAATGGTCATCTATTCTTTTCGCTTCTATTGGGGGCAATTCATTCCTGTTCTCAGCGAATAGCTGGTATGTGAAATCTGGATTAGAATTGATTTTTTCAAGTTGCTGATCATGTTTCAGCTTAATTAACACTCCGTGTTCATAGCGGATTACTGTTGCCAATTCCCAATCCAGAATTAAAGCCAAAGCGTGTCGAGAAAATCCCAACTTCTTGCGAATACCCTTTATTTCTGTCACTCCTAAAAGCCCTTTTCTTTTTCGATATTCATCATAGGCTTGCAGTAAGTTCTATTCTTCTAAGGGGTAATAACAAACTATAGTACCGCATTTTTACAAACCATATACGGTGCTGTAATAGCAATATACTCCCCTCTTATGTGGTACGTCTCAGTTCTTTCTTCCTGAAAAGCAGAACAATAGTCTTGATAGTTATCGCACCAACAAGAGAGCATTTTTCAATCAACCCCCTCGAAATGTTTTATAAAAAGGGGCATTAGGCATGGCCCCTTCGATATAGATCATAATGCTGCGAACTCTGAATTGGTTGATAAGGAAGCAGATATTCTTTCAAAACTCTATGCTTGCCAAGCTGTGCTCTACTTTTGCCATAACTGTTAATAATATCAAAATCCTTATCTTTAAGCTCACCAAAATCATCTAGCTTTTGAGCAACCTGGTAAGATGCATCACACTCTTCTAATTCGGAGGGTATTTCTTTCATGAAACCACTGGGCAATTCATTCTCACAGCGAATATCTGCCAGCTGAAAAAAAGAGCCCCTTTTACCAAAGTAATTTATATGCCGTAGAAGAGGAGATAATTTCTCCCAGTCAGAAATCCCTAGTGCAATATCCATGTCTCCAGAAAAACTGGCAAACTCTCGAAAGGCAATAGTAGATCCATAAGTGCCAGGGGTTTCTCTAGATGCACGTAATACCTTTATGAAGGTATGGTTTACAACCAGATTTTCCGGAGGCCTAATCCTTACTTCAACCTGACGCAAATGTTGAAAACATTCTTTTGCTAACTTTTCGTCCCCCATTCTAAAAGCCGCATCAATCAATGCCATCTTAACCGAATATGGAGTCGGAACAAATACTGTTTTACCTCCACTAGATGTAGAGATTGTTGAACGAAGTGAAAATAAACTTACAGGGCGAAAGGTCGCAATAGTCCACTTTTGTATCAAACCTCTCCCCCCTTACAATGTCAGAATAAGCTGGCTCATTTGCTCGGAAAAATCACTAAGTGTATTGAAGGTCTTATAGGAAATACTATTATTTGAAACCTTATTTAAGGCAGTGGTAATCTGCTCAATTTCTTCTCTATAACCCTTGTTAAGCGCGCTTGCCAAAGGAGCAGGAACAGTGGAATTGGAAAGGGTAAAGCAACCCTCAAAAGCTGTAATATGAGGATTCTGAGTATTTCGATGAGCACCTGAAGGTTTAACCATTGTATAAAGCACACTGGTCAGCAGAGCTTTTGCTCTTTCTAATTGCTCCTCTTCGCTGATTGCTAATTCCTGTGTGATATCATTTCTCCCAATCCTATATAAATCTAAATTTAACACTACTGCGTATTGCCCCGATGAAGCAGGTCGATGAAAAATATTCTGTCCTAAATTAGCTCCACTTTCATCTTTCGGATCATTCCCTTGCCCTTCAGAAACATACTTAACATGGAAAAAACTATCTGTTCTGGTACTCTCTGGCCGCCCTACTACCCAGCCAAACTCGATCACAGACTTTCGACCAATCGAACGCTTCTTCCCGCCAACCTTAGAAGTGATAAGAATGCCTTCCATATCATCAATTATGCAAGTTTGTAAGGCTCCAGAGAGAATCTCGCTCTCTTGGCTTTTTTCTTCAAACCTATCTGCGAATTCTTGATCAATCACAATTCGATTCGCATTGAATGTCTCGCAACCATTGCAAAGGGGAAGACCTCTCTCTTTGGCAAGGTAATAGAGGTGCTCTGCTTGAATATGCTTAAACATATCCCCACTGATTGCATTGACAGTTTTCAAATCCCCATTCTCGTCCACAATTTGAACCTGCCTGGTTTGAAGATAATTCCCTTCGCTTCCCTCGTTGTTTAATGAGTGTAAGTTTAGAGTTAATAGACCAGATATTCCTAAAGATGCGTATCTCATCCTTTCACAACCTCCTCATTTCTCTCAGTTCTACGATTATACCTTGCATAGCCATACGCCAATAACAACATGCCAACCAATTTGGAACCACGTTTTTCAATAAGACCCATTACTTGGTCTAAATCATTAGGAGATATAAAGTAACGTCCACCTGTCACCCGTTCGCTTTCTTCTGCGCGTGCGGTTTCAGCATTGTATTCTTGTGCAAATTCACTCAAAGTTGCAATAAACTCATCAGGATATGCCACTTTCCGTTTCCAATCCTGCGCAAGTCCGTAACGCACCTCAAGGCCGGGAAGTTTTCTTTCTTGAAGCATGACGGTACTTTTTCTGATGGCATCGGCAATATGTAGAAAACCGGGGTTTTGAATTATCTCCTCTAAATTGTATGCCATAAAAATCCCCTCCAAAGTTTTCGTTCCGAAATAATGACCATATTTGTTTGTAGCCCGAAGCTGTAAAACACGAGCTCCATAGGAAGCAAAAAAAGCAAGGCCGGTTTCCAACTTAGTGGTAGCTAAAAAGTCCCTACACTGTAATAGAATTTGTGTATCTCCACTGTTTTTTTCATCCAAGCATTTTACTACAGCCTCAAAATCCTGAAGTATCATTTTCCATGCATCTACGTCCTTAGATTCCCTAACTGGAATCCACCCTGGAATGCCCATGAACGAAACATTAGTGATAGCAGTAGCACTTCCCATGCTAGAGAAATAAGCAGTATGGATACCACCTATGATCTTACTGGGAATAGGATCCCAGGGTTCTAAATTTTCCATAATTATTGTCTTATAATAAGCCAGTAGAGTGTTTATTACTGTAATAATTGCCATGATATCTAGTTTAATAGAACTATATGCCAATTTTAATAATTGGTCTCTAACCTCATGTACAACCTGCAAATCTGCCTGTTGCGGCGCCACTACAAATATCTTATTATCACTACTACCACTACCTACAAAAAACGCACTCATAGCCAAATGCATAGCTTGATATTTAAGCCATTCCTCAAACCAATCCGTTAGTCTTTCGGGAAAGCTGGATGGTGCTGCTCCATCTGGCTTTGTGCTATTTGCTCCCTTCCCGCAGATGGGATTATAAATTTGCAAGACCTTTGTTATCTTTTCTAAATTCCGCAATTCCTTAAAATCCGGCTCTTTATCTAGAAAGCCTAATTTCCATGCTAGCCAGCTGGGTATTTCTTCTGATTTTCTTATTGCCCACCACAATTCGTTATATGCCTTCGAGCCCTTGCGCATTGTATTGAAAGTCTTTATCAGTTTCAAATCTGCCCTCGGCATAGCCATTCTTACTTCTTCGTCAGTTAACTTTTCTACTTGATTCCTTCCTTTTTTACCTAGCTCACGGGCTTTTGCTTCTAGCTCCCGTTGGGTAGGGTAATCGTATACTTCTCCTACCACGGGAACTTGTGTATCTTTGAAATCAAATTTCAAATATGGATAGCCAGCCTGGGGTTTCCAAGCAAGCACTTGATCGAGTTTCAAAGCGGGTTCAATTTCAACTCGATAAGCCGTGCCTTCATCAATAATTAGAGTTTTTGCATCAAAGGAAACAAACCGAAGTAGGTTCGCAAGACCTATGGCCGCTAAGGTATCTGCATACGTTTGGCTGTTTTTATTAATAATAAACGAATTTTTTTCATGCCTCAACGAACAGTTCCCTCCTTTCCGAATTTATTTGTGATCCTTGATCAGCCAATCTAAGGCACCTTACAAAATAAGCAAATAAGATCCACCCCCTTTTTGAAACTTTACAATTAAGGCTACTGCGCAAGGAATCAACATTTAACAGCTGTACTGAAGAATTTACCACTTTGCTCACTTCATCTTCAGCCCGAGGAACTAAAGAAAAAATCCTAAGTTTATGGTTTCTAGCACCATGATGGGAAGCAATAGCCTTCAACATAGCACACATAAAGTCTCCGCCTTGCTCTTTTGATAAAACACCTTGGGACTCTTTCCACAAAAAGTTTTTAATAGCAAAAGCACCTTCTGCAGCATGCGATGGGCTCTTATAACAATCACTGCCGCGAGCTTCTGCATCTATATCTGGCTCAAAATGAGTATGAGCTAAAGGCACGCCCTCGTATGCTGCTGCCTGCTGTGGATAGCGTTCTTGCAACCAGCACCGGTAAATACTTTGTATTTTGGCATCAAGTTTCCCTGTATCGTGTAGGGCTATTACATAGCCTTCAAATTTCCTTAAAGCTTGAGGGTCTATTCCAAAGGAGCAGGCTAACTTTTCCCTTGCAACTGCAAAAAATACATCCTGTTCCACATGGGCCTCAAGTGCTCTTTTTGCATGTTCAGTCCAGCTTTCAGTTTGATAACTATATTTAGCAAAATCCTTTTTTCCTCTATAGCGTGGTTGCTGTGGCATTCCCGGAACGCCTAATCTAAGACCAATAGCTGGTGTATAATCTGCAATTTCAGAAGTTAGACAAAGTAAATACGCACTATTTAATTGCTCTGAATCCGTTACAGAAACCCAATGAGGTTCCTCATCCTCTTTTCCCTCATAAGAAAAAATTGTGTTTTCAGATCCAATTAGCATTTTCTCAAGCACATAGCGCGAGGAGGCTGGTACACTAAGAAGAAATGGTCTTTTCCTAAAATCTATCTGGCTAGGATCTTCGGCAAGAATAAGATTTATAGAATTAATATCGC
>CALCRD010000319.1 GCA_937894355.1 uncultured Bacillus sp. | reverse complement strand
TATCCACCAAATTGCCGAATCGCATAGAAAGGCTTAGCGCTTGCTACAATCGAGACCAGGATTTTCAAACCCAACACTTCCTCTAACCGGCTAAGATGCTCTTTCTTTTCTCCGGAAAAAAAGATGCCAACCGCCTCTGTTGTTTCAATCCAAACAGCTTCGTGGTCGGAGTAGCGATGTTCCCAAAGCTCACGTTCCAAGCGAAAAGCCATCGTTTCCGGACTTAATACTCGCCCACTACCTTCGCAAACTGCACAAGGGATGGTCAGTGCCTCGCTAATAGCAATCTTCGTTTTCTTACGCGTTAATTGGAGAATTCCCAGTGGCGTAAAACCAATCACTCTTGTCCGTTTTTCATCCGCCCTTAACTCCTGTTCAATTTTCCGCAATACTTGCCCACGTTCACTTTCCGTTTTCATATTGATAAAATCAATCAAAATCATGCCGCCAATATCCCGGAGACCAACTTGGCGAATAATTTCCGCGGCAGCTGCCAGATTTGTTTGCACAATCGTATCCGCCGATGCTGATTTGCCAGAAAACTTGCCGGTATTCACATCGATAATTGTCAACGCTTCGGTTTCATCAAAAACGAGATAAGCGCCGTTCTCAAGTGGCACGGTTTTATGTAAGGCTTGCTCAATTTCCTGTTCCAATCCATGTGCCGCAAAAATATTTTGTTTGCCCTGATAAAAGTGGATGTTTGAATCCTGGCGTAATCCTTCTAATCTTTGCTTCAGCCTTAACTCATCCACTACTACTTCCGCATCAGGTGTCCGATTTACCTCAAGCAAAATTTGCTCAAAAAAGAAGTCTTGCTTATAGAGAAGACTTGGCTTTTTGAGCTGGGCTGTATTTTTTACAATCGTTTGATACTGACTTCTTAGTCCTTCAATTTCCTTCTGAACCCGTTCTTCCTCATCATTCATAATCGCAGTCCGGAAAATCAGGCCTTCGTCTTCTGTTTTCATCCGAAGGCCAAATTGGTACCAGGCATCCTGAATTGAACTATTATTCATTTTTTTAGAAACAGACATCCTTCGACCTGTCGGCATATAAATGACATTACTGCCATGAAGTTCAATAATCCCCGTTAACATCGGTCCTTTTGTCCCAGTGGCATCCTTTTCAACCTGAACAAGGAGCTTTTCCCCCTGAAAAACAAACTTAGAAATTGGGCGATTCTTTCTGGTGGCTAGCGGTTCTTTTGATAATAAAAATCCTGGAAGTTTATCTCGATGCACGAAGCCGTTTTTATCCTCACCAATATCAATGAAAACAGCATTTATCCCTGGAACAACCTTGGTTACTGTCCCGTAATAAATATTCCCAACAGAAGTTTGTTGCTGTGGTTGATCAATTCCAATTTTGGTAACCTTGGTTTCATTAACAATAGCGAAACGTTTTTCTCTTGTTGAATAGTTAACAATTATTTTTTTCACTAGAATCTTTCCTCGCCTTTCAAACACGAAATATCGAAATTTTAGTTAATATGTGTAATGTAAATCACTAATTTTTGCCTTTACCATTTTGTTTGCGAATATGGCGTGAAGGATTTCGTTTTCATCAAGGGTGCCCTTTTCTTTGCCGTTTTCCTCAATGATAATGGGATGCTTACAGCCCCGACGGAATCGTTGCAGTACACTGACAACTAAATCATTTCCCTCAACCTTAAGCGGCTTTAACATTCGCAAATCGCTATTATGACCATAATAACGTTCTAATAAAAAGCGCATAAACACAAACCGCTGCTGTTTCCATTCATGATAAAGGGAAAAAGACAAAAATGCGAGGATTATCCACATATTAATATTATTTGGCATCGTTAACAGGGTGTAGCCTGCTAACAGCAAAAGCCAAACTAGACTCAAATTTAACGTAAGCCGATGTGCTTCTGGGAATGACTTTAGATAAGAAAACAGCAAAAACAGGAGTTTGCCTCCATCTAATGGCCAGATTGGCAATAGATTAAACAGCAACACCATTAAATTGAACGACAAAAATAGCGAAAATTGCTCACTACTAATCATGTTCAAATTATTAAGCCAATAAGCAGCTCCAATCATCCACACATGCTGCAAGGGGCCGGCAAGAATCACAATCGCTTCTTCCCGTAACGGTCGGTTTCCATGTTCATCCATTTCGGCCACTCCACCAAAAGGCAACAACGTAATTCGTTTTATTCGCCACGAATATTGCGAAGCGGCGACGGCATGACCCATTTCATGGATGAAAATAATCATTAAAAAAATCGATAATTCAATAAACCGAGCGGTAGCTATCGACAAAGCAATGACCAACCACAGGAGTGGGTGAACTCTTATTTGTCTCAACATCAGTATCAGCTTATTCAAATTGAATCACCTGAATCGGATCGACGAAATCATCGCCTTTTTTCAATGCAAAATAAAAAGCGCCCTTATCATCCTCTGCACCATTGGTCACCTTGCCAACATTCTTTCCTTTTTCAATATATTCATAGAGGCTGACCGAAATATTGCTCAAATTACCATACCAAGTTTCACTATTGTCACCGTGCTTAATGATAACCGTTTTTCCGAACCCTTCCTTTTCCCCGATAAACCGAATAAACCCTTCGTCCATTGCTGGAATATTGGCATCCTTTTCTGTTTCAATCATGATTCGCTGGCCGTTTACATCAAATTCCTCTAAAATTCTTCCCGAGGCAGGTAAGGCATATTGCTGCTCCAAGGTGTCTCCCTCACCATTTTGCTCATTTGGTGCCTGAAAGAAAGCTAGTGGTTCACCAAACTTTTCTTCATACCAAACTGAAACAGTAGCAAATTGAAAATCCTTTTCCATTGTTTTTTTAACAAAGTCCCGAGCTGGATCAAATGTACTCGATTGATTTCGAAACAGGATGGCTACCACTAAAACTAGACATACAGACACAAGGATTTTAAAAATGAACATCTCTTTTCGAAAAAGTGGATGCCCCCCTTCGCTTGGGTCCAATTCATAGGATGGCATCCGGTCGAAACCATGCTTTTCTTCATCATCGGCAATCAACATATGAGGCTGAAACTTTTTCTCATGTCTTTCCCGCTCCTTTTTTCGATTGGCAATTCTTTTGCGCACATCATCCGGTCTGAAGCCCATTATCTCCCCACCATTCTAAAAAACATTTGTACAAGTATATGAGTTGTCCAGAATGGATATGACACCGAAAAGCGGAGGCGACCGGGTAGCGACGTATGAACTTATTAGCACACTGACTGAGATAAAGGAAACACGAAGTGCGGTCTTCACTTCGATGTTGACTTATCGTAGGGAAGGGGGCGGAAGTTCACTAGTCGCTGGTCGCTGGAGCTAGACAACAAGAAAAGCGGAAGCGGCTTGGTAGTAAAATCGGCTTTTTGATTTTACCTCAGGGGCGACAAGCATAAGACGAGCCCTACATATAAAAAGAAGCGTTTTTATTAATGGCTCTTTTCTCAAACATTGTTGCTTTTTAAGATAATAATGAAGAGATTTGATAG
>CALCRD010000318.1 GCA_937894355.1 uncultured Bacillus sp. | reverse complement strand
AAATGCTTTTATTTTTTTACCAAAGGCACCACAAACACTAGCACCTGTTAACTGAGTGAGTGCCCCTTTTTTCACCAATTGATAAAGAATGTCTGGATGTTGAATGATTTCACGATTGCGCTCCGGATGAGCAATAATCGGGATAAAGCCTGCTAGTTGCAAATCGTAAAGCATTCTTTCGGTATAGCGCGGAACATGCCCTGATGGTAATTCAATCAACAGGTAATCTGATCCAACCATCGGCAATATCTCTTGTTGGTGATAATCAGTGAGGATCTCCCCATAGATGCGGATTTCTTGTCCTGGAAGAATCGTTAACGGAATGTTTGCGGCGTCTAGCGCCTTATTCACTTCCGTAGCCGTTCTTAAGATGAGTGGTTTACTATTTTCATAGTCTTTATTAAGATGGGGGGTTGCAATGATTGTCGAAATGCCTTGATCAACAGCCGCTCTCGCCATAGCTAGAGTGTCTTCTATGGTTTTTGCACCGTCGTCAACATCTGGCAAAATATGACAATGTATGTCAATCATCTACAACCCTCCTCCTATAAAATCCTAATAAATCCATACTTTTCTAATACTAACACCATCAATACTTATGGTAAAGAGTGGAATTTGTCGAATCCTGTTTTATTTTGTACCGTAATAATAATAGTAGTTCGAATCATCCATTTTCTTATTATTTAATACCGCTCCAAGCAATTTACCCTTAGCAGAGGCTAGTAATTCCTTAGCTTTGATTACCTTTTCGATTTCGGTCTTACCGCTCGCTACCACCAAAATACTGCCCTGACATAGATTAGCTAGAATTTGCGAGTCAGTTACCGCTAGTAATGGTGGCGTGTCAAACAAGACGATATCATATTGATTTTCTACTTTTGCGATAAAATCTAGCATCGCATGAGAGCCTAATAATTCAGCTGGATTCGGCGGAACGGGACCACTCGTTAACACATGCAGGTTATCAATATTGGTTTCCGCTAAGGCTGCTTCAAGTGTCTTTTGTTTTGTTAACACATTAGTTAAGCCATAGACATTTTGGACTTGGAACGTATAATGCACCGTTGGCTTTCTTAAGTCAGCATCAACAATTAATACCTTTTTACCCTGTTGCGCGAAAGTTACTGCTAAGTTAGCAGCTGTTGTTGATTTGCCCTCAGCTGGGTCAGCTGATGTAATCATCACCGACCGCAATTCTTGGTCGATCGCTGAGAACTGAATATTGGTTCGAATCGTTCGGTATTGCTCAGAAATTGACGACTTTGGACTATGCTGCGTAATCAGACTCCGCTTTTGGTTCATTTGATGAGTATTTGTTGTAGACGGTTTTTTTCTAAGAGCCAAAAGTCTCACCTCTTACCCTTGAAGTTCTAGCTGAATGACGGCTAGCTGTTTTTGCATCCTCTTCATCAATCGTGGAAATGACCCCTAACACTGGCAATCCCAAGATTTTTTCAATATCCTGCTCGGTTTTGATGGTATTGTCGAAGTATTCTAGTAGAAATGCCAAACCGACTCCTGCCATTAAACCTACTACAAGAGCAATAGCAATATTCAATTGGGGATTAGGCTTAATGGGTGTTTGATTGTCAGCAACGGTCGCTTTCGCTAAAATACTGACATTATCAACACTCATAATTTTAACGATTTCTTTTTGAAAAACACTCGCTACACTATTGGCAATGTTAGCTGCTGTATCCGCGCTAGGGTCCTGAACGGAAATGTTCAAAACTTGCGAATCCTTTTCACTGCCAACGACAATTTTTCCGTTAAGTTGAGCCACTGTCAGATCTAAATCAAGCTGTTTAATAACTAAATCAAGAATAGCCGGACTTTTAATGATGACATTATAGGTATTGATTAATTGCAGATTCGTTTGGACCTCATTGTAATTTAAGATAGTCTGTTCTGTTTTCTCTTGATTAACCAACAGCTGTGTTGATGCCTGATAAATTGGCGTCAAATAAAAATAGCTGACAATCCCACTTACCAAAACAGCTGTAATCGAAATAACCGCGATTAAGCTCAGTCTTTTTCGTAATGTTTGCAGTAATTCCTTTAGACTAATTGTTTCTTCCATGTCAGCCTCCATATTCCTTTATCACACTCGAAATATTATATCACAATATAATTCTAACGATTTATTATTTTTTCACATTGCGGTGTCTTTTTTTATATTCATGAACTACACCTACAATTAAATAACATTTCGCTGTGTATTTAAAGGCTTTTGGAGAAATGGATTAGATTTATGCATTTATGAAAACATTTCCAGATAGTTTTTTTAACATAATAATGACTGGTTATTGACTTCTTATTAATACTTAGTTGATTGGAGCGGAAGGCACGAAGACTCCTGCGGGAGTATGGGGCAGGGGAGACTCCAAAGGCACAAAGTGCCTTGGAGGCTCCCCGCTACCACCCGCGGAAAGCGTAGTGACTGGAGCGGAAATCAACGGCCTAGTTTAAAACAGCTTTTTCTTTTACTCTACGAACAGTATACCGAGAATAACAATATAGTTAATAGTGAAAAAATCACTAACGTTCATCGGATTCTATCTAAAAAACAAATATCTAATGAACACAACGCATCCTGTACTCATTAGATAATCATTAGCTAGCGTAGTATGTTTAGCTTAGTTTGCTCCATAATAATAGTAATAGTTGGTTTTATCCATCTTCTTATTATTTAACACTGCACCAAGCAGTTTTCCTTTTGCCGCTTCTAGCATTTCTTTGGCCTTGGCCACCTTATCAGTGTCGGTCTTGCCACTTGAAACAACTAAGACGCTTCCTGAACAATAATTAGCAAGAATTTGCGCATCAGCTACTGCCAGTACTGGTGGCGTATCAAATAAAACAACATCATACTCTTCTACCACCATAGCCAGTAATTCACGCATCTGTTGCGATCCGACTAACTCGGATGGGTTCGGCGGAATCGGACCGCAGGCAAGAATATCGAGGTTCTTAATTTCTGATTGGAATACGGCTTGATTAAAAGTTTTTTGTTTTGTTAACACATTTGTTAACCCCATCATATTAGGAGCTTTAAAGGTATAATGAACTGTTGGTAAGCGCAAATCGGCGTCAACAACCAACACTTTTTTGCCTTGCTGAGAGAATGCAACCGCCAAATTAGCTACAGTCGTCGATTTTCCTTCACCAGGCTCTGAAGAAGTTACCACAATCGTTTTAATTTCTTGGTCCACGGCCGTGAATTCGATAGACGTCCTAATGGTTCGGTATTGTTCCGAAATTGACGCCTTCGGGTTATCTAAGGTGATGAGTGTACGCTGTTGATGGTTATATACTGCTTTTTGTGGTTTTTTTCTAAAATTCAACAGAATCACCACTTTTCTTGAATTTATTTGCAAACAGATTACGTTTAGGCTTTTTCGTTTTAGTTTGATCCATTTGAGCAATGACTCCTAATACAGGAATACCCAGGATGTTTTCTATATCTTGCTCGGTCTTTACGGTATTATCCATATATTCTAATAAGAAAGCGATACCGACACCGGCCATTAAACCTACCACAAGGGCGATGGCCATATTCAATGGTGGATTCGGTCCAATCGGAGTTTTTGAATATGTTGCTTTATCGATCACTTTGATGTTGTTTACATCCATCATTTTATTTATTTTCTTTTCAGATACTTGAGCTAACGTGATGGTAATCTGAGCTGCTTGTGACACGCTGCCATCCTGAACAACGATATCAATCAGTTGCGTACCTTTTGGGTTCGATACTGTAATTTTGCTGCTAAGTTGCGTTGCTGTCATATCTAAATCCAGTTTCTCAATGACAGTCTCCAAAATTCCCGAACCTTTAATCAGTTCCATGTAAGTGCCGATTAATTGTAAACTCGTTTGTATATCACCTGTAACGTAATTAGGGCCTGTTTTCTCTTGATTAACGAATAATTGCGTTTTCGCCTGATAAGTTGGTGTCAAATAATAGTAGCTGACTGCCCCACTGATCAGAACTGCTGTTGTTGCCAGAATAATAATGAGTACTAATCTTTTCTTCAATGTTCCTAGTAAGTCTTTTAAACTAATCGTTTCTTCCATATTGTATTGATCCCCCGAAAACTTTTTTATTTCCTGTAATTTCCTATTATTATGTATAGTGATTATTTATGTATTAGACCTGGCCGTTGATTTCCGCTGCAGGCACTTCGCTTTCCGCGGGCGGTAGCGGGGAGCCTTCTTGACGCTTTGCGCCTACGGAGTCTCCCCTGCCCCGTACTCCCGCAGGAGTCTTCGTGCCTTCCGCTCCAATCAACTATGTTCAATAAATTCGATATTGAACATTAACAAAGCCCATAAGTAAAAAAGGTTCTAGAAAATTATGTATAAACACCCTACATAATTAAACACCCTTTTTGTCAAAATTGGAAGAATTTTTTCAATTTTGTAATTACGGTACTATTGTAGGAAAATATTTCTATTTTATACACTAAAAATTTCATTACTTTATACAAGAATCACAAAAGTTTTTTTAGGAACAATTGAACGGTTATTGACTTATAACGCCTAGTTAAGGGGCTTATTAGGTTTTATTTTTCTTACGAAAAAACCGTGAGGTTTCAAAGTGGTTAATAGTTTAACAATAGCCTTAAAGCAACAGACTGTTTTTAGAATATAATGTTTTTATTTTGAATAAGGAAAAAAGGTCATCTTTTAATATAATGAAGATGCGAAAGTGGTTCATTATTGTTAAATTCCCACAGCAAACGTGAAACCAACTTTCTCGTATAACAGTGCAAAAAAATAATACCTAATTAAATGCTCTGTGACTTAACACCTAAGCATTCATTAGATATTGATCATTAACTGATTTATGGAAACCAAACTCTCACTTATTCCTCACCATAGTAATAATAGTAATTCGACTTTTCCATTTTCTTATTATTTAATATTCCTCCTAGCAATTTCCCTTTTGCGGCGACAAGCATATCTTTTGCCTTGGCAACCTTGTCAATCTTTGTCTTTCCGCTTTTATAAACAAGAATACTTCCCTGACAAATATTGGCCAAGATTTGCGCATCTGCTACTGCTAGTAAAGGCGGTGTATCGAATAACACTAGGTCAAAATCCTTGGTAGCTAATTCAACAAAATCAAGCATTGACTCTGATCCTAGCAACTCTGCAGGATTTGGCGGAATTGGACCACTTGGTAGTACATACAGGTTATCCAACTTTGTTTTGACCATCGCCTCAGTTAAATTGGTTTGCCTTGTTAATACATTCGTTAATCCTACTAGGTTTTGCGTGTTAAACGTATAATACTGGGTCGGCTTCCGCATATCGGCATCAACCAGCAACACCCTTTTCCCCTGCTGGGCAAATACGACGGCTAGATTAGATGCAGTCGTTGATTTCCCTTCCTCTGGTAACGCTGATGACACCATAATCGTTTTAAATAATTGGTCTACACCCGAATATTGGATATTCGTGCGAATGGTTCGATATTGTTCGGATACAGGTGATTTGGCATCTATTTCTGTGATTAACCAACGTTTTTGGCTATGTTTATGATTTTTCTTAAACACGTAATGACTCTCCTTTTACCTTACCAAATAACTTCTGTTTCGGTTCATCAATGGCCGAAACGACTCCAAGGACCGGTATATTGAGTATTTTTTCCATTTCCTGTTCACTGTCTATTGTGTTATCAAGATAGGCCAAAAGAAAAGCTAATCCAACAGCAACCATTAACCCGACAACAGTAGCAATAGCCGTGTTCAGAAGTGGTTTTGGTGATACTGGATAAAAATCGCCTTTTTCCGGTGCTTTATCAAGGATACTTACATTATCAACATTCATGATTTTCACAATTTCATTTTCAAATACACTGGCCGTCATATTGGCGATTTTTGCTGCCCTAACAGGATCGGTATCTTCAACGCTTAGTGTCATAACTTGATCGTCTTCACCACCAACAGTAATCATTCCTTTTAACTGCCTAGTTGTAAAAGGTGTAACTAACTTTTCATTTACAATACTAAGAATCGCTTCGCTTTTAATGATTTTATAATAGGTCGCCATAACCGTTTCGTTGGTTACAGTCGCCTCCGATGAAACAATGTTTTGATTGTTTTTTGATTCATTCACTAATATTGTTGTTGAAGCCTGATAACTCGGAGTCAAATAATAGTAACTAACGATTGCCCCAATAGCTGTAGCCGTAAAAGTGATGGCTATGATCAACGCTAACCTTTTCCGTAAGATTTGAAATAGCTCACTTAGATTTATTTCCTCTTCCATATTTCCTCCAACCCCCATGCCCATCATGAATCTGGTGAATGATTTATATTTTTTTAACCTGTTTAATTCCTATGACATTATTCATTCCATCATAGTAATTAAACAACATTTATTTTAATATTGGAAGTATTCTTTCTCCTCATTAATTCACTCACTATTTTAGAAAAATACCGCATTTTTATTTGTTAATATCCAACTATAATGCAAGTAGCCCTAAGTGCAGTAATTTCATAACAAAAAAAGCCCCAATATTTCTATTAGAGGCTTTTTAGCGAATTCTAGTCGCTTTATATCATGTTCGGAGTATAACATTCTTTAAAAAAACAGGAAAAAAGGTCACCCCGAGTAAACCGAGATGACTAGAAAGGAGATTAATTGTTCAAGTCTCAAAATGAGTATGAACCTAGAACAAACTAGTTAATAAACAGAAGGTAGCTCGTCTGTATGAATCGGTCCCGGATGTCCATGACTGGTCGCCAGTCCCGCACCCAAAAATAACGTCATAATGGCTACTGTTGTAAACAGGCGTTTCTTCATTCCTATGACCTCCAATTACTACTCATATTTGAAGTGAACTAACTTCTGCCTTTATTAAAACATAAATAGGTAAAGGGCTATTTCCCGATATTCAGTCATTTCGACCAGTTTTTCGATAATTTACTTTAATTTCCTTGTATATATATGTAAAATTATAACTATAAGAATATATAGGAATGTTGCTGGTTAAATTGAGGTGGAAAACCAAACCTATAGTGTTATTTATATAGTTTCTGGCTATGTAATGGTCGTTTTTGTGACTGTACACTTATGTTGATTGGAGCGGAGGGTGCGAAGACTCCTGCGGGAGCAGCGGGACAGGTGAGACTCCGCAGGAGCGTGAGCGACGTGGAGGCTCACCGCCCGCCCCGCGAACCGCTCGCACCTGGAGCGGAAATCAACAGGCCTCTTTAACAAACCCTAGCTTAAAGAAACAGGTGATTTATTTGGACTTTTTGGCCATTGGTAACAAGATAAAGGAGCTCCGCAAACAACTGGGACTTTCCCAGCGTGAGCTTTCTCGAGATATATGTACCCAAGCCCAAATTAGTAAAATTGAAAAGGGCGACGTTTATCCTTATGCTTCGACGCTTTATTTTATCTCGGAGCGGCTTGGCGTTGATGTGAACTATTTCTTTGACATTGGCACCACACCACGACTCGATTATGTTCTCGAAGTCGGTCGGCAGTTAAAGCTGGCCCGCCGTAGCCTTGATTATGTAGTGATGCGGGAAATTGTTAAAACAGAAGAAAAGAATCCGTTGTTCACGCAGAACCGCCGTAATATGCAGCTGCTGCTTTGGCATAAGGGGATTTATCAATACGAATTACATAAACGCAAAGAAAAAGCGTTTGCCCTGTTAGATGAGGCGATTGCCCTCACCTATGATAAAGTCTGGACCGAGAAAGAAATTGAAATACTGTTATCGAAGGGGATTATTTTTTTCGAGGAAAGGAACTATCAAGAGGCTCTAAATGTGTACGTCCCTGCTCTCGATGCCCTTAAGGGGTTCACGACCTACAACGATGACACGATTATGAGCCGGTTGCTCTACAGCACAGCGCGAGTTCACACTAGGCTAGGTCAGTACCAAGACTCAACTAGCTGCTGTAAACAAGCGATTGATTGGTGCTTAGAACGCGATAATCTTTATTTATTAGGCGAGCTTCATTACCACATCGGCTATAATTTCGAGCTGCAAAGTGATATTGTCCAAGCCAAGGCCTGTATGAAAAAGGCCTTAATCATCTTTGAACTACAAAAAGACGATAAGTATATTTCTTTTATTAGCAATAAGATTACCGAATGGTCATGAATGAAGGTATTTTTGATTGCGCAGGTGCGCAAATGGGGATTGGATAAAACGCGGAGTTTTCCTAGGGGAGTTTCGGTGGCGGATTATCGCCATCATAAGGTGCAGCTGGTGCTGCGCCTTGCCTTTTTTCAGAATAGATCGATACAGACTCGCCACTCGGCGGGTTTTGTTTATTTAGAAATGATGTTTTTCAAGTCGTTCATTATATCTTCAAGCAGCTTATCCACCGTTATTTCATTTTCGGTTGTTCCCCGCTCATACGCTTTCTTAATAATCTTTTGGAAAGATTCAACTTTTTCACTACTCGTAGTCATCACTAGACCTCCTTTTAACGAACACCCTTATATTCTATAAAATAACCGATACAATTGTAAGTCAATTCCCTGTAAAATTTATGACAAAATACTTACAATTCCCTGACAATTCGACAGTAACCGAGTGATTGCGACCTTTCTCACAGGAAAAAACTTGTCGCTTTGCTAGAATTTTTTTAACAATAAAAATTCTTGAGGCGGTGAAAAATTATATGAAAAAAGCAATTGTTTCTGCAGCAACTATTGCCGTGCTTTCGACTGCCTACGGCGTACAGGCTTCTGCAGATTCCTACATAGTCCAAAAAGGTGACACTCTCAGCGCTATCGCCCTAAAATATCATACCACTGTAAGCCAGTTGAAAAGTCTCAATCACCTAAGCTCAGATCTCATCTTTATTAATCAAAGCTTACTAGTCTCACTACCAAGCTCACCAACGCCGACTCCGAGTCCAGGTGTAACCGTTCCTAGTCCTAGTGTAACCATTCCCGCTCCTACTATTACCGTTAACACTTATACAGTCGTCCGTGGCGATACCTTGAGTAAAATTGCCAAACAACACAACATCTCTCTGGCCAATCTGATGGGGTGGAACAATATAACCGGGCATTTAATCTATCCGGGTAATGTGCTGAAAGTAAGCGATCCTAATGGGCCTGTGGTGACGGCACCGGGGGTTTCTAGTCCAGTTGTGCCAGTTCCGGTTGTTCCGGTTGTTCCTGTGGTGCCAGTGGTTCCAGCTCCGGTGGTGCCTGTTCCAGTGGTGCCAGTTCCTACTCCGGTGGTGACGGTGCCAGCTGAACCTATTGCGCCAACTCCACCCACTAATGTCACTGAGTATACCGTGGTCAAAGGAGATGTTTTAGGCAGAATTGCCCTCCGTTTCAATACAACGGTAAGTAGTCTGAAAGCGCTTAATAATCTCCACTCTGATTTAATATATGTCGGACAAGTTTTAAAGGTGACAACAAATAGTGGAACTCCATCAGCAGGTCCGCAAACTCCTGGCAGTAATAGCTTGCTCGACGCAGCCAAAGCGGTCATTGGCGTTCCTTACCTATGGGGTGGCACAACCACATCAGGCTTTGACTGCAGCGGATTTATTTATTACGTTTACAACCAAGCCGGAAAGCAAATTAATCGTCTAACAGCAGCCGGTTATTACGACCGCTCCTACTATGTAGCCGACCCACAACCAGGCGATTTACTATTCTTCGAAAATACATACAAAAAAGGCATCTCCCATCTCGGAATCTACCTAGGAGGAGGCCAATTCATCCACGCCGACAACAGCGGCGTCAGAATCACCAACGTCAACGACAACTACTACAAAAAACACTTTGATGGATACAAGAGGTTGTATTAAAGGTGTCACAGGGACGGTTCTCGTGTCCTCGCAGCAAGAAACTGAGAAAAATAGCCGGCCAGAAGGTGAAAGACACACCTTCTGACCGGCTTTTGTTTGATTTTAAGCTTCTATCCGCGAAAAATCGCACTCTTTCCGGGAAATTTCATGATCTATCTGGGGAAATGGGCTGCCTATCAGAGTAATTTCAGGGTCTATCCGCCAAACAGGGCTGTTTATCCGCCAAATATCGGGGTCTATCCGCCAAAAATGGCATCCTATCCGCCAAATACCGCTGTCTATCCGCCAAATATGGCATCCTATCCGCCAACGCTATTTTGGCGGGCCTTTCCGCGGTTTGGTTTTCCATAGAAAGGCAGAATAGAAGCCGTAATTGGTGATGAACAGCCCGAGGGCGAAAATGCCGATGATGATTATGTAGTCGCTGTTAGGTACACGGAAGTTAAAGAAGGTTCTTACTCCTGCTTTGATGACAAAATAAGCGATGATGAACAGCAGAAAAATACCGTATTTTTGGAAGGTGAGTCGCCGACGCATATCTTTCCTTTTGATATTCAGCGCGTACCGTAAGCATCCTGCCAGCAAGCCAATACTGAAGATGGTCAAGTACAGAAACCGTAACGGGTGCTGAGCTAGGAAGGATTTTAATAAAGTGGGAATAGCCACTGCTAACAAGATCAAAAAAACGGTCAGATAATATAAATGATTACGTTGTTTCAAAAGGCTGTACACCCTCTTTCATGGAGTGAGTGTTTACCTTTTAATATACGAGCCTGTTAAGTTGGTTATGATTGATTTTTCGGTTCATGGGGGCGGTTCTCCTGATTCCTCCCAGCAAGAGCCTGATGGCGATTCTGCGGAGCCCGAGAGGGAGCCGGGTTTAGCTGAGATTCGCGGAGTGATGGCAGGGGTTTTTTATCAAGATGTTAGCATCACGATAACATTCTTTATTTTAGAAGAATTTAAATTAGGTGTTAGTATATGATTAAAATCCGAGAAGCATTGTTTCAAAAGGTGATTTATCCCACAATTCTAAATATTAATATATTTTTTTGCTATTTTTAGAGGATATTTCAAAATTTTCTCGAAATAGTATTAGTGTGAGGAAAGGGGGAGAGCATTTTTGAATAGTTTAGTAGTGATCACTGGCTTGTCTCTGCTCTTGCTGTTCTTTAGTTTTATGTTATTTTTTTCCAAAATCTATAATAAGACGCTATTAAAGTTCGTTTCTCTGCAAATTGTTTTCTTATGCATGTCCTTTCCCGTTCTTTATACAGTCTATCGGGAATTAACTTCATCCCTAATCAGAATGAACTATCGACTAAGTCTCAACATGGCCTTCCTATTTACCTGGGGCTTAACAGCCATTATCTTCATTATTTCCATTATGTATCACTACAAATCTCAAAATCAAGATGACTATTCTATAGATTAAACACTCAACTACGCCCTAGAGGGCTTTTTTTGTGCTAGACGCTACGCAACGCCTATAATGGATCTGACACTAGCCTAACAATAAGCGATGTAACGCCACTCTTAACATAATTCTACCCTTTTCCGATATTAATACATCGTAAGTCCTCCACTAATTCAGGCTGAATGAGTCAAACTTGGAAAAGTTATTTCCCACATTCTATAGGTTTTAAGCAAATGAAAAATGCCTCCACATAGTTAAGTGGAGGCATTTTTCCTGAAACATATATCCAAGTTTAATTAACGTCCTTACTGGAACACCAGTAAGGACCAACGTTTATTTGTAATTTATCATATTGTGATAAACTTTGGGTATATTGTCCACCATGATAGAAATAAGTGCAGTTTTCTTAAATTAATCCATGAGGTCTAGCTACTAAATAACATTCGCTGTTGTAACATTCTCATTAAGCTTATCGCTTCTTTGTACATCTTTTAAGCCCATTACTGATTCGGAGATATCTTCTATACTACGACTAACAAACTTCTCTTTTTCTACAAATTCATCATCATCTATCTTTTTCAATCTACGTAATTCACCTTCATCAAGAGATTGAATAATAAAAGGTGAGTGAGATGTTGCGATAAACTGAACTTTAGGGAAAGTTCTTTTTAAATCTTCTACTATTGTACGTTGCCAAGATGGATGTAAATGCAAATCTAATTCATCTATTAACACAACTCCCGGAGTTAATTCACAAACCTGCTCACCCAAAGAGGGATTTAACATGGCCATACGGTGTGCCAAATCTGCTACTAAACCTATAACACTTCTATAACCATCGCTTAAAAGATTGAAGGATAACATTTCTCCATTATTCTTCTTTACAACTAATTCATTTAAACGAACACTATAACTTAATGTCTCCCAATCTTTCATGCAACGGGCTATCGCCTTTATTACGGCTGGAAGAATAGGTAATCCCTTACCTTCTTGTAATTGAATGTATGTCATATGTTCAATCCAATTAATAAAATGTTTAATATTTGAAGTTGGCTCTAAGCAATGTTCATATCCCTCAAGCCGATTATGTTTTAATTTAGCTGCGCGTTCATCTTTTTGCATCCAAAGTCTTTGAGTTCCATAATATGAAACTATCGGTAAAATACTATCTTTTCCCGCTCTAACTTCATTTTGTAAAATTGATGCATACTCAATTAATTCTTTAGCATTTCTAGATGTAGTAGCACCTCGTTCAGCATAAATCTCACGAGACCAAGAAATTGATTTATTTTGAAATTCGCCTACTGCACTCACTACCACAGGATATTGTTCTTGAATATCCAACTTACCATTCAAAATAAATTGTTTTTGATAAATCTCATCTTTCCTAATATGCCTAGACTTAACGCCCTTAAATCCACTTAAAAAAGATCCAAGTGCAATTGCTAATCCATCTAAAATCGCAGTTTTGCCAGTTCCATTATTCCCCACTAACACTGTAAATTGGTCAGAAAAATTGATATGCCTAGAATCAAATCCATGAAAATTCTTTAACTCTAATTCTTTAATTTTCATGTGCATTCCTCCACCTTATAATTCTTTACTCCAAGTATATACTTTCATCCTGATTTTAAACAGTAATACAATAGACCCCCCTAGTTAGCAACTACTGTCCGAGAGGGCTTTTTTTGTTGGTACATGGGGACGGTTCTCGTGATTCCTTTTAACAAGAAGCTAAGGTCGATTTGGTGGTGCCGGCAGCGGAGCCAAATCTCCTCTGGTTTAAATCTCGATAGCATACCCCTTTTGCTAGCTTTTATTGATTTTTCTGTTCCTATAAGGCTTCTATGGTACTACTTTTGCTAGCTTTTTATTGAAAATATTGTCCTATAAGCCCTCTATGGTACCCTTTTTGCTAGCCTTTTTTTAATTTTATGTACAATAGAAATCAACTAAAAGTGGGTTTCACCCATATACCCACATAGGTACCACCAAACTTACACCACTAATTTTTACATTTATTACTTAGTCTTACTCCGCGCTGTCCCCGGCAATCCAAAAAACCAAGAAGTACACGGGGACGGTTCTCCTGATTCATTTGGAAGCAAAATATCCGTCCCTTTGCTTGAATTTCTATGTATTCAAAAGGGGTAACACTAATCTAGTTCCAAAAAACTTATGCTTACTGTCAAAAAAAAGACTGCCAAGAAAAGTACCCAATTCTCGGCAATCCAAACTTTTTAAAGACAGACGGGACCTCAATTATTATTCCCTCTAATAATGGCATCCTTTATTATTTTTTCCAGATACTCATAATTCCGTTTCTTTTCTAAAAATTCGTCTTCGAAAACAGATGCTATTAACGCTTTTCTCATATAAGTTGCATGATTAACAAATAAAGAGGATTGAAGATTCAATCCCTTGGATTTCGCAAACTCACTTAAGAAGGTAATAGTCGTTCTTGTATTCCCTTCTCTAAAGGCATGAGCTCTCCAAATCTCTGACATAAAATGAGAAAAATGATGGGTTTGTTCATCGACGGTCAGAGAGCTCCATTCAGTTTTATTCATATTTGAGAAGATCCAAGTTAAATGGGAATTGATTGATTCATAATCCATAAATTTTAGAGGACATCCATTTAATGCCGTTTCATTTTTAAAGATATTTATCTTACGGAATTCCCCAGCCCAAAGATAAATATCCCCAAAAATATAGCGATGGAATTGCTTGAAATGTTGTACATCGTAGAGCCCTTCGGTTAGAAGACCTCTGGCAATATCCTTTAACCGTACAGTGGAAAATTCCTTCTCAACAAATTCTAATTGGTCGTAATCCTTTATATTTAATGTATTGATTAAAACATTTGAACCATTATATACGTGTGGATCATCCATTTTATTCATCCTGTTTGTATACTTGTCGTAATTTTTCCGCAATTTCATCAGATGAAATCTTACCTTGTATTTCTTTTTCCATCATATCGGATAATAAAGGACTTGGTTTATAGGGTCCGTCAATTTGATTTAAATCCAAAGCAAATTCCCAGGATTTCCTTTTTTCCTCCAAAAGTTCTAATTTTCTAAGCCGTCCATAAATTTCCTCGTAAAATTGGTAATCCAAAAGTACTTCTCCAACTACACCATTCTCTGTAATAAATTGAGGTACTTTCTTTGCTTTCTTTCTTAAAGAACCAAAACTTTTTGCAGCAATGGAAGCAGGAACTAACTGATCAGCCGTAAACGTTGGTTTATCCATAAAAGAGTCACTCACTTTCGCTTTCCTCCTTTATATATTAATACTTATATTATACACAATATATTACGTATGATAGTACGTAATATAATAAATAAGTAAGTACACGGGGACGGTTCTCTTGATTCCCTTGAGCAAGAATCTGCGGAGGATTTGGTGGAGCTGTAACTGAGCCGGTACTACTTTTGCTAGCTTTTTATTGAAACGAGTGTCTTATAAGCCCCCTATGTTACCCTTTTTGCTAGCTTTTTTTAATTTTATGTACCATAGAAATCAACTAAAAGTGAGTTTCAGTGGATTCCACCCATATACCCACATAGGTACCACCAAATTACGCCACTAATATTTACATTTTTACTTAATCTTACTCCACATCTGTCCCCTGCAATCCAAAAAATCAAAACGACTACTTACTATCCTTACATCGATAATATGCCTCATGCTCGGATGGATTTTATGCCTACTACGCCCTCAGCTTTCGTTTCATTCGTCACGTACTCAACTTATATCTTGATGAAAAAAGTACACGGGGACGGTTCTCTTGATTCCCTTGAGCAAGAATCTGATGACGATTTGGCGGTAAACGAAAGGGAAGCCCTTATTACGTTTTATTCAACGTTGATACGACGGAGAGTAATCTGCCAGCAAAATTTGTTTACTTACTATTCCTGTTTCCT
>CALCRD010000317.1 GCA_937894355.1 uncultured Bacillus sp. | reverse complement strand
TGGCAAATTTACTTTCAAGCTACAAAATAGGTGATATCTAGTTAAAATCGGGTTTAAGATTTTAACAACAAACTTTACGAAAACAGCCTTCGTTCAAAGAATGGGAGGCTATCTTTTCATCGGATGGCCCCTTTTTAACCTAGAAAGCATATAACTTTTCTCTGCTTTAGCTCAATTTTCCTCTTTAAAGCGGAAAACGGAAAACATTTAACCTTCCTTTTTTTCAAAAGAAATGACCCCCCCGCTAACTGAGTCAAGTTTGATTTTGAACTGTTCATTTCCCTTTTCAAATTCAATATAATAAAGCTGATTATCGAGATTTATTTTTTTTACAGTCCCTTGATATCGTTCTTTAACAATATTTTGAGCATCTAATTCCGAGATAGTTGCATTAGCTGGATCTAATGTTATCCACTGTGATCTCCCCATTGCTACAATATTCACGATTAAAAATAGGATTAATATCCAAGACCACGGTATTTTTGGTATCCTCATAATCCCAACACCTCTACTTAAAGTATTTGTGTTCCATCTAATTGTTTGAATATTCTTATAATACATCGTAATACATATTTTTCCGTTAGGCAAAGCAATCCTTTAATTGCTTACCAGTTTTGGCAAAAAAACTGGAATAAATTCCTTTTATTTTAAAAATGTGGATCCACTTTTACATTTTTAATATTTTCTTCTAATATTAAGGCTCTTTTCTCAAACTTTGTTGTTTTAGATGAAAACGAAGTGTTTAAACTATTTTTAGACAGTAAAACCGCCAACACTTATGAGAAAAGAGCTTGCAAATTTACTTTCAAGCTACAAAATAGCTGTAACCTAGTTAAAATCGGGTTTTGGATTTTATCCTACGTTAAAATCGGGTTTTGGATTTTAACAACAATTTTTACGAAAACAGCAAATATTAAAGATAAAGCTTGTGTTTTGAATTTTTTTATTTTTATAATAATATTGCAGAATTGAATTAAGATGATTATTATTAATAATCTTAGTAAAGTTCCACAAAATATGATTCGAGGAGTTTTTTAAATGAAACTTACATACACTGGTAAAACGAAAAATGTTTACGCATTGGAAGATGGAAATTATCTACTTCAATTTAAGGACGATGTAACTGGCGAAAATGGAGTATTTGATCCAGGAGCAAACACTGTTGGTTTAACTTTAGAAGGCGCTGGTCGTGCTGGATTAAGATTAACAAAATTCTTTTTTGAAAGATTAGCGGAAAAGGGCATTCCAACCCACTATGTTGATGCCGATATCGAAAAAGCCACTATGACAGTCAAACCTGCAGAAGTATTTGGCAAAGGACTTGAAGTCATTTGTAGATTTCGGGCAGTAGGAAGCTTTTTACGCCGCTATGGCATGTACGCAGAGGAAGCACAACCTTTGAATGCTTTCGTAGAAGTGACTTTAAAGGATGATGATCGTCTTGATCCTCCTATTAGCGAGGATGCCCTTGACATGCTTGGAATTTTAACAAAAGATGAGTACCAACAATTAAAATCACTGACACAGCAAATTGGACTTGTGGTGAAGGAAGAGCTTGCCAAAAAGGATATTGAATTATATGATATCAAGTTTGAATTTGGCCGTGTAGGTACAGACAAGCAGATTGTTCTTATTGACGAAATCTCTGGTGGTAATATGCGTGCCTATAAAAACGGTGAATATGTTGAACCATTAGAATTAGAAAAAATGTTTCTTTAAGGCTAAAAAAACTTATCCTCACTTCTAAAACAATATGTTCGTAAAATACAACAAAAGTGTCCTTTCAAATGTAGAAAGGACACTTTTTATTGGAAAAAATTTTAACAAAATTATCTGTTTTTTGTCATCTGCCATTATAGCTAATACTTTTTTTACGATTTTAGGTTAATTTCTTTATTTGTTTGATAAATTGCGTTAACATATGGTGAAAAATATATTCATCAAGAGACAAAAGTTCACTTATATAATTCAGTAATTTTGGATAGAATTTTTAGCAGATTGGAGGTTTTTCATTGAAGAAATTCTTTCTACTATTATTAGTATTATTTATTTCCTATTTTTCATGGCCACTAGTAGAAAAACAATTAGACAAGCTTCCTTTTGGCATGGAAATTGTTAATCTGAAATCCGAGATAGATGCTGGAATTGCCGAAACTGATTACGCTGTTGCCATTGATTCTTTTTTTGATGAGATTCATCAATTTTTAGTTATACTAAATGACACCATTGATCGAACTCCCAATGAAACACGAGAGAATCCTACGCAGATTGCCAAACCAGATTTAGCTGCTCCTACCAAGCAAATATTCTCAATCCATAACATTGAACTTGGAGAGGCAAAAGTAAATGTAGACAAAGTTTTAGGAGTCGAAAAGCGATCGTCTTTTAATGAATATGGTCTTGAATGGTTCACTTATCATGAAAACTATCAAAACTTTCTAATGGTCGCCTTTGATAAGAAAAATAATGTGGCTAGTTTATACACAAACCAGGATTTAATCTCTTCCACAAAGGGAATTAAAATAGGAACACCCAAAGATTTAGTTAGAAACAAGCTTGGCAAACCCTTAACCAAACTGGAAAAAGAGTCTGTTTTATTTAATTTTAACAAAGATGCTGACTTTGATGTATATTTTATGTCCAACAGCTATGTGACAATTTTCTACGATAAGCATCAAGAAAATACCGTTACTTCCCTGCAAATAATTGCTAAAGAAGCCGAGCAAAATAAACGAGATGTTTACACTGAAGCAAGTCCAGAGTTACTTGAAGGTTTTGAGTATCAATTATTTGACTTAACAAATGCTACTAGAGTGAAGCACGGATTAAGCACTCTTACTTGGAATGACCATGTGAAACAGACTGCCAGAAAACACAGTTTGGATATGGCAAAAAATGATTATTTCGCTCACGAAAATCTCGACGGAAAATCTCCATTTGATCGGATGCAGGAAGATAATCTTTTGTTTTCCTTTGCTGGTGAAAATCTTGCATATGGCCAATTCAGCAGCATTTTTGCCCATGAAGGCCTTATGAATTCCTTAGGTCATCGTGAAAATATATTAAGATCAGAATTTCAATTCTTAGGAGTGGGTGTAGCCTTTAATTCTGAATCACAGCCGTATTATACTGAGAACTTTTATGCAAAATAATGCACCAAAGAAATTGAAAGGGGAATGAAGATGGAAAAAGTAGAGGTAGGCGAAATTTTTACAATTAGTGATCACGAAGGTCAAGAGCAGGAAGTTGAAGTATTGGGAGCTATGAATATTGAAGGAACTGATTATGTTGCGGTAGGATTTGTCGAAGATCTAGATAATGAAGATGAAGATATGGATCTTTTCTTTATGAAAATTGACGACGAAGGTGAGTTGGCTGCGATTGACAGTGATGAAGAATTCGACAAAGTATCTTCAGCTTTTGCAGAGATTCTCGAAGGGATGGAAGAAATAGAATAATGTACCATTAACCTCGCCCTTTTCTCTTTCTCTGGCAGGGTAGAAATACTTAAAAAATGCCCACAAAATGCGGGCATTTTTTAAGTTATTATTTTTTTCATTCATTGTCTAATGGGTTTTCCTCAGGTATTATTTCCTTGGAGAACTCGGTCATGGCGGCATAGTTCGGCATTTGAATATTTTTATTCTGTTGTTTAGTAAATGTGTTCATTATATTTTGAAGTGAATTTTTGCTGTTTTGGCTTTTTGTCACACCATATGCTGCGGCACCAACACCCAAACCAATCATCGAAGCCCACATGACACCTCTATTTTTCTTTTTTCTTCCAAATAAGTTTTGGACATTTAACGTTTTCATCCATTTATTATTCAAAATATTGCACATCCTCTCTTTTTCAGTTGTGAAGTTTTCATTACCTTCTAACTACTACTTTTTACATTTACCATTGCAATTATGTTGGTAAAAATTTGATATAATTATTTAGTTTTTCAAATAAAAGAAATCCACCAATTAAAGATAATTGGTGGATTTCTTTATGTTCTTGGTAAACACTAATTGTTAACAGGCATTGCATTATAATACTCTTCAAGTGTGATGCTGCGGCTCATGATTTCTTTGGCGATTTTGGTTCCAACATAGCGAATATGCCATGGCTCATATTTATAACCTGTAATTTTCTCTTTTCCCTTTGGATATCGGATGATGTATCCGTATTCCGCACCATGCTCTTGAAGCCATTTTGCTTCATTGGTGTTTCCAAAGCAATCTTGGACAGCACATTTCCCGTCCCCACTTGTCACGTCAATAGCAAGCCCTGTTTCATGCTCGCTTGTTCCAGGCACTGCGCTATAAGTTCTTGCGTTTTCATATCCATCTTTTTCTACATAATAATTAAATAAATATATTTGAGTTGCATGTGACCGGTACCCAGAAACACCTAATAAACTGATGCCTTGTTGATTCGCTCCAGCAAACATATTCTCAAGAGCCGAAGCAGCTTCTTGTCTTAATTTTCTTTTTTCAGCAGTTGCTGATGATGCATACGGAACATTTACATCAACAAGATCCTTAGGTGCATGTCCTTCTGGTAGCGTATATTGTTTATTAACTAAAACAGTAATTGCATCTGGTTGAGCTACAACCCGGATGGCATCTTTGTCATTTGGCTTTGGATTCGTCGTTTGTGATGGTGGCTCAACTTCATTCGGCTTTTGCTCAACTTCATTCGGTTTTTGCTCTGCATCATTCTCTGATTTTCCGGTCTTTTTGCCCGGATCCTCCACTTTCGTTTCAGTAGTCTTCTTATTTTCCGAGCTATTAGCAGGCTCACTTCCATTACAGCCCAACAAAAGTGTGGAGACAAACAAAATACTTAAAGCAATTGAAATAAATTTAGACATACTAAACTCCTTTACTGAAAAAAATTTGCTGGTTGAATTTATACTCACTTTCCAACTTTCTATTGTTTACTCATTTTGCTACTGCTTTGACAGCATTAAAGAAAAAAAATTGGAAAAAGACTAGTAATCCACTAGTCTCTTAATTTAAAAATTCCGGAATTATATTCGCTACTTAGTAATGTATACCATGGCAACTTCATCACAACTTGGCATTTTCGGGCAGTTGATACAATCCTTCCAAACCTTTTGTGGCATTGTATCTTTCACAGTCACTTCAAACCCACATTTTTCAAAAAACTTCACTTGATAAGTTAGCGAAATTAGCTTTTGAATTCCTATTCTGCTCGTCTCCGCCACTACCTCTTCTACAAGAAGTCTACCAATTCCTTTTTTCTCAACATTGGGGTCTACTACCAAGGAACGAATTTCCGCTAATTCCTTATCAAGTATCGATAAGCTAGCAGAACCTACCACTCTATCATCTAATTCAGCAACAAATATTGATTGGATATTTTGATAGAGTGATTCTACTGTTCTTGGCAGTAAAATCTTTTGTTCGGAATAAACATTAATGAGTTCATGTATCTGGTTTACATCCGATACCTTTGCTCGTCTAATTACAACCATACTTATCACCTTTTAATTTTCTATTTTTGTATGACGTCTTCATATTTAAGAACTACTAATACCATGTTAATATTTAAACACAAAAATAGGAAGTGATAAAGGGAAACTTGTTTTCAAATGGGATTTCCCTGCCAAAAATGTGTGATATTTACTCCTTTATTCTGCTTTTATCTACTTTTTCAAAAAAAAAAAAGCTTTTCGGCTTAATTTTTTAAAAGATAAAATGGTTATTTTTTTCTATTGTTTTACGAGAAATCATTACATGTCTTAGCCTAAATTTAACAGGTCATTAGCTTGATTTTCAGAAATACCTCTTATTAAGCCAACCTCACTAATGAAAATCCTCCGTGCATTTTCTAGCATCTGCTTTTCACTAGCATTTAAGGCCTTTTCTTTGTTTAAACATATTAAATCGCGCACTACTTCAGCACCGTCTTGAATTTTACCGGTTTTCAGTTTTTCCATATTTGCATTATATCTTTGCTTCCAATTAAGCGATCGATCAGGTTCACCATCATAAAACATATTTAGTACCTTTTCCAAAACTGGCTTTTCAACAACTAAACGGATACGAGAAGTTGTCATTTTTGAGGTGGGTATCATAACCTGCATTTTACTAATAGGCATTTTTATTACATAATACTTTTGTTTCTCTCCGAGTACTTCCTTTTCTTCTATTGCTTCAATGACGCCAGCACCATGCATTGGGTAAACAATGTAATCTCCAATTTGAAACAAATATTTCACCTCCAAAAAACTAACTATTTTCATTTTAACACGAATAATTATTTTAATCAAATTTTTTATAATACCATTTTGGAATAATTGTTGTCAACGATTTAATTTCGAAAATCCGCAAAAAAATACGTTTTTTTTCCAAACATACTTTTTGTAACAATAAAACAAAATAACAAGGTACAGAAATTCGCAAAGGAGACCTTATCATGAGCAAAAAAAGTATTTATGGGATAGTAATTTGTGCCCTACTTATGGGGCTTGTTGCCTGTAATAACAATAACGATAATGCACTTGACAACGAACATGGTACCTTCAATGTAAACAACGCCGATAACAATAAAAATGTACGAGATGCTAATCTGACCCGTAGCCCTAATCATGACGAGAACCTAAACGACAATGATTTTGACAATGAACCCGATTTAGATGACAACGATTTAAATATCTCAAGTATGAAAACGGTAATGTCTAGTAATAAGTATCCACATACACAAGCCGTCTTACTTCAAGAATCAAGATATAAATTTGTGAAAATTGATCCTAACCAAGCTAGTCAACTTCAACAATTTCAACAAAGGTCGATTCCCATTAAACAGCAACAACAAGCGCCTCAACCTGTAACACCTGCACCGCAGCAACCAGCGCCTGTTCAAAAACAACAGCCCGCACCAGCTCAGAAACAAGCACCTACCCAGCAGGCTGCACCACAAAACGCTAGTCAAGCTGTCCAAAAAGTCATTGATTTAACGAACGCCCAAAGACGTAAGAATGGTCTTCCTAATTTAACTGGTGATTCCAAATTAAATGGTGTTGCTCAGAAAAAGTCAAGCGATATGGCGAAAAATAATTATTTCTCTCATACTAGCCCTACTTACGGATCCCCTTTCGATATGATGCGTGATATGGGTGTAACCTACCGGACTGCTGGAGAAAACATTGCTCAAGGACAAACGACTCCGGAACAAGTGGTTCAATCTTGGATGAACAGTGAAGGACACCGTAAAAATATCCTAAGTCGTGATTTTACCCACATTGGAGTTGGTTATGACCAAAATGGCCATCACTGGACACAAATGTTTATCGGAAAATAAAAACAGTTCTATCTGCTTAGTATTAATGGCCAAAATGGCCTACTAAAAAAAGGGACTTCCTATTATTGACTAGGAAGTCCTTTCTATTTCCCTTAATAAACAATACTATTAAGGGCTTAAAACATAATAGGTATTTTTTACATCATGGCTTAGTGACTCACACG
>CALCRD010000316.1 GCA_937894355.1 uncultured Bacillus sp. | reverse complement strand
CAAATTAACTACTATTTCCAGTATACGCTCAATGATTATCAATCCGAAAACCTTGAGCCGAACTTACCTTCTTTGGAGGAAAGGATCTCGACGTTTAAAGACCTTTCCCGAAAAATTGGTAAAGAAAAGGTTATTTGGCGGTTTGATCCTTTGGTATTAATGGGTAATATGACGGTAGCGGATTTATTGGCACGGATTGAACGAGTGGGCCAGGAAATCCACGCTTATACTTCTAAGTTAGTGGTTAGTTTTGTCGATATAAAAGGTTATCAAAAGGTAGAGCGAAACTTGCAGAAGCAGAAATTGGCTTGTCGAGAACTAACTACTTCCGATATTAACGAGCTGGCAGAAGGTCTGCAAGAGTTAAATCAGAGCTGGAATTTGGCTCTGGCTACCTGTGCAGAGGGTTATGATCTAAGTGATTTTGGAATTCAGCCCAATAAATGTGCTGATGACCAACTAATGCTTAGATTATTTTCCCATGACCAGAAACTTCTGGATTTTCTACATCAAGCTAATAACCTAAAAGATAAAGGCCAGCGTGCTTTGTGCGGCTGTATTGCCAGTAAGGATATCGGGCAATACAATACTTGTCTGAACCTATGTGCCTATTGTTATGCCAACAATTCTCCAAGAACTGTCAGGACCAACTTTAACTCTATCGAAAAATTAGGTTGGAATTCGGAGACCATCATTCCGCAGACTAGGGATATGGTATAATATGGTTAGAAATTAGTATGAAAGGTGGTGGGATTAATGCAAAAGCTAAGTCTTTTTACGGTTGTATTGTTGATTATTGCTATGCCGTTAATGACCTTTGCTCAAGAGAGTGTTGGAACCAAATCTGACCCATTAGGGGACTTGTTTCGCTATATGCTCCAAATAGGGGCAACTGGGGACGAAATTAAAGAAGCGTGGATGGTATTTGAACACAGCTCTGCCGCTGGAGCGGATCCCCAAGCTTTAGGCAAATTAGTACAGATAATGGCCGAAGAAAAAATTGAGGCTAAAGAGATGATGCTATTTTGCAGGAGATTAGAAAAGCAAGTTGTAAATAAAGTCGACTTGCCAAAAATGCTACGGGAATTCTGCCAAGAATACCGAAGAATGAAATTAGCTGGGGACCCGGAAACATCATTGGAAGGCTGTCTTATCAGGGCGGAACTTAGAGTGAGGGAACAGAACCAGGTACAGAATCAAGCTATGACCCAGCAAAAAGTTCAGGACAAAAATGGATCCCAAACCCAACAAAAAGCAAAGGGTAAATAACTGGTTTAAAACAAAGAAAGAGAGGTGGAGTATACATGCTGACGATTGATCAGATTAAAGATGTGGCTTCCAGCATCGCGGCTTATCACTCCATAAAAAAGATTTCGTTGTTTGGATCATATGCGGATGGGACGGCTAACGAGAATAGCGATATCGATTTGTTAATAGAATTTTTAATACCTAATGTATCTTTACTGACGCTTTCTAACATTAAAAATGAGCTAGAAGATAAATTAAAAAAGAGTGTAGATATAATTCACATGCCAATTACAAAGGAGTCATTGCTTGAATTTAATAAGGTGATTGATCTCTATGAACAATAGGGATTTCCAAATAGTTCGCAAAATGATATCCGAAATAGAAATCATTGAAATGTTGGTTCAAGGGTTTACTGAAAAATCTTTCTTGGCAGATGAAAGGACGAAACGAGCAGTATGTATGACTCTAATTAATATAGGAGAACTGGTGAAAAACTTAACAGGAAACTTTAAAATGGTGAACGATACTATTCCGTGGAGAAGTATTGCCGGGTTATGGGATATAACAGCGCATAAATATCAAACTTTAAATATGGGAGACGTATGGTATACAGTTCAGTATGATATTCTCCAACTTAAAGATGCCATTGTAAAGCTGATTAACTAGATACGGATTATTTTTTTTGCCATGGTGTGTTGACAGGCATAGTAATATTGCAGATAACGTACATGGGCAGTCAAGGATTATCTGCTGCGGAGGTGAGCCAATGGGCGCAAAAGTATCGTCCGATCTTTTACGGGGCCATACCGATACTATTGTCTTGGGTGTTTTGCTTCAGGGCGACAGTTATGGCTATGAAATTCATAAGGCTATTATTGAAAAGACTGAGGGTCAATTTGAGTTAAAAGAGGCCACCTTGTATTCTAGTTATCGGCGCTTAGAGCAAGACGGCTACATTACCGCTTACTGGGGTGACGAAACCCAGGGGGGAAGACGTAAATACTACAAAATTACGGGAAAAGGCAAAGAATTATATCGGCAGAATAGAGCCGACTGGGAGTTTACCCAGCGAATACTCAACAAGTTATTGGGGGAGGTACCATTATGAAAGTACAAGTTTACGTAGATAGATTGTTCCAAGGCTACGAAGATACCTTGGAGCTCCGGGACTTTAAAGAAGAAATCGCCATCAATCTGCAAGAACGTATTAAAGAGCTACAAAATAGGGGGATAACACCTGATGAAGCGTTTGAAATGGCAGTGGCTGAGTTAGGTGGAGACATCACGTAAACTGCCGATGCCATGGAAACGTGCGTTGCTTTATGCTTTAATTACCGGTGGAACTTTTTTTGGATTAAATGTATCATTGATGCTGTATTTCATGGAAGGCAGAGAGCCACAGGCTGTGCTCGGTACCTTAATTCCTTTTGTTATTCTGACGGAGGAAAAACGCTATAAGCCTTGGATGGAGCATTACGCAAAGGAATATAGTGACCCGTCTCGAATGGAACAAATAGTGCTGGGCTTTCTTTATATTTGCTGTTGTTGGCGAGATGTTTATTGAGTATCGAATGTGATTAAAAAATATACGGTGATGCCTGATGAAGAATATTTATATCGTGTTATCTCAAACCGGCACATTGTTTTCCAGGGCAATTCGTCAGTATACGAAAGATCCTTATAATCATGCATCTATTTCTTTTGATAGTAGCCTCAAAGTAATGTATTCCTTTGGCCGCAAACACCGCTATAATCTTTTGAACAATGGTTTTATAACGGAAAATTTCAATAA
>CALCRD010000315.1 GCA_937894355.1 uncultured Bacillus sp. | reverse complement strand
GTACGGTGCTGTGGGAGGTCGGCTACCCAACTAATGGGTAGCCTCCTACCCGATAGGTGTGGCGTGCCCAGAAGCTTGCATAATCTAACCGGTGAAAGTCCAGTCACGGGAGGGGCTATGCCCACGTGTAGCTAGGATACCTGCGTATAGCGAAATCTGTGCGTAGAAGCGTATCGACGGAAGTACCTGTCAGAGACAGGGCGAGTGACATACTAGGCCGAATCCTGTCGCGTTGTCAAAAAGGCCTCACAGGAGGGAAGCCGAGTCTCGCGTACTTGGACGAAGGCCACGGAAGCTGTAAAGAACTTGGAGCGATAGCGAAGAATCCCCCGGCGTAGAGGGAGCGGCATGGTATGAAAGATTATGCAGTAAACTGGGGAGACCCTCCCCTGCACGGAAGTACAATGAGCCGTAAAGAGGCGTTCTATAAGCCCAAAAGGTGAAGTGAACGTCTGCAGGAAGGGAGTCCGAGGCAAGGAACGCAGGACAACATAACCTGCGGGAGGGAAGGAGCCCTACTTTGTTCAAGCTTTTCAAGGAGGTACGAGTGAGTGAATGCCAGAGGGCTAACAAACTAAAGGAAAAATTGTGTGATGTTGGTCATGGCGCTTGGTCGGATAAGGGAGAAGCAGAGAGAAAATTATCGTAGTTTAGTTAAAACAGTAAAAGTGTACAAGTACAACGCAAAAAGCATTTTTAACAAAGAGCTTGATATAATGGGCTTCGGTTTTCATTTCTCTCATGTAGTTGCCATGGCAATCTTGACTCTCTTCTTCTCGAGCTCTTTTGTGATTTTGGGAGCACCGTAAATTTGCTTTAATTTAAGGTAAACATCTAGGATAAACATCTTGAGTTCATCTATACGGGATGGTTTTTTTGTCCTATTGAATTCCCTTTCCTTGAAGCTGTAGTAGCCGCTTCGAGAGACGCCTAGAATTCGTAGCACCCCGCTGACATTAAGGCGGCGCAGCCCTTCTCGTCTAAATTCTCTTTCCAATATCGCCTTTTGCGAGAAGATCTCCTTAGTCAGACACCCAGGATGCTGATTGCTTTTTTTAAGATTTTAAGAGCATCTTTCGTATCTCGAAGTTATTTCCTAAGATGAGTATTTTCTTTAGCCTCATCGATTCATAGTTTCCGGAGCCTCGATGGACTTCGTCACGTTCTTTTGCTTTTTTTCCCAGCCATGTAGAGTACGCGCTAATTCCCAGATTACGGGCATATGTAATGATGCTAAGATCAGAGTGATCATGGACATAAGATAGGGCATCTTTCTTAAATTGTTCTGTAAATTGTCGAGCCATTCTTTTGTGAAATTCCTCTGTGCTACTCGACTGGGAGGTCGGCTATTCAAATAAGGGGTAGCCTCCTACCCGATGTGCTCTACGCATGACGTGTGGGTAGGCAGAACGAAGGAATTTGGGGTAATGACTACGTGAGACATTGAGGGTGGACCCTAGAGAGTATGTAGATCCCAAACGGCTCAAGCCCTTACTATTCTAGCAATAAACAGATATTGATATTTTACCCACAAGGCTCGTTTTCAAGTTTATGAAATTTTATGAATGAATGAGATACTTGGAGAAAATTAAAGATTATAAAGGGAGTGAGTAACACATGAGGATTGGTTTTATCCAAGGAAACGCTGGCGCGAGTGGAGACATGTTGCTGGGGGCTCTGATAGATGCTGGGCTTCCTCTGAAGGAGCTAGAGGATTGTCTTGCTCAACTGAAGCTGCTGGATACGCGGATCTCAGCTCATCGGGTAACAAGGAACGGGATAACAGGGACTAAAGTAACAGTGGAGTATCCGGAGACTGACCATCATCGTCATCTTCATAATATTGAAAAACTGATTACAGAAAGCGATTTGGTTTTGAGGGTAAAAAACCAAGCGCTTAAGGTTTTTCGGAATTTGGCGAAAGCTGAAGCGGCCGTTCATAATTGCCCGGTGGAAGAAGTTCATTTTCACGAGGTAGGAGCGGTTGATGCTATAGTAGACGTTGTCGGTAGTTGTTTCGGTTTTGATTATTTTGGCATTGAACAATTGTTTTGTTCACCGTTACGAGTAGGTTTCGGTGAAGTAAAGTGCGCACATGGGCTAATTCCGGTACCGGTGCCTGCTACGGTCAGACTGTTATCAGGAGTTCCGGTCTATGCCGGGGAATATGGAGGTGAGTGGGTGACACCAACCGGTGCCGCGATTCTTACTACATGGTGTAGTGGATGGAGGGAAATGCCGCTGTTAATAATCGAACAAACCGGGTATGGAGCTGGTGCCAGCGAACGAGCAATCCCAAATCTTTTACATTTAATTATTGGTAAAACGGATAGTTTGTTTAAGCCGACAGAAAAAATCGAGGTTTTAGAAACCAATATTGATGATTTAAACCCGGAGTTTCTTCCATATTTAGGGGAAAAACTACTCACCATTCCGGTTCTGGACTACCAATTTACGCCTGTGGTAATGAAAAAGGGGAGAATCGGGATTCATATCATTGTTTTAACGGAGTTGCATACCACTAGTCAAGCGCTGGAAGTTCTCTTTCGGGAAACATCAACCTTGGGGATTAGAAGAACAACTGCCAATCGTGTTTGTCTCCAGGTAGAAACAAAAATGGTCGAGGTGTATGGGAAAAAGGTTCGGATTAAAACAGGTTTGTTCGGTGGAAAAATGATGCAATCAGCTCCGGAATTTGAAGACTGCAAAGTATTGGCTCAGGCTTTGGGCGTGCCATTAAAGGAGATCTATGATTTAGCAAAAAAAACATTTTTAGAAAAATATGAGACTCGCCAAAATAATGAGTGAATATCATCCAGATTCCACTGCAATTAGTTAAGGATTCTTGAGCCTTAAATTGTATTTTAAAACAACTATGACCTGATTGGATACAATAATAGGAGAGCATTTCAACCTAGGTTGCTCTACTTTTAACCTTTCCAGCTCCGCTATTACTTTTTAAGCGGAACTGCCCATGAGAAGTTCATCCTTTCTTCGCCTTCGCTCGACATCTTGAAGGGAACGT
>CALCRD010000314.1 GCA_937894355.1 uncultured Bacillus sp. | reverse complement strand
AGTTGAGTTGAGTTTCAATAAAATGAATGTTTTAAGAAAAACAAGTTGACCTTGATCGACAAACATGCAATTTCCTCACTTCACCTGTGCGGGCGGTAGCCAGTGTGAACGAATACTTAGATATCTAGGTTAATAACCTCTCGAGCGTGAGCTTGGATAAACTCTCGTCTCGGTTCTACTTTATCCCCCATTAATGTGGAGAAGATCTCATCAGCAGCAACCGCATCCTCTAAGGTCACGCGGAGAATTGTTCTGGTTTCCGGATTCATAGTCGTATCTGATAGCTGTTCGGCATTCATTTCGCCAAGACCCTTATATCTTTGAATGGCTACTCCCTGACGTCCATTTGTTTCTAAAAATTCCTCTAATTCATGTTCTGAGTAACAGTACTGCTGTTTTTTCCCTTTTTTCGCTAAAAATAGTGGGGGCATCCCGATATAGACATGTCCCTTTTCAATTAGAGGGGTCATGTATCGATAGAAGAACGTTAAAAGGAGAGTACGGATATGCGCCCCATCAACATCGGCATCAGTCATGGTAATTACTTTATGATAACGGAGCTTCGAAAGGTCAAAGTCCTCTCCAATTCCAGAACCTAAAGCAGTAATCATCGCCTTAATTTCTTCATTATTCAGTATTCTGTCGAGACGGGCTTTCTCCACATTAAGAATCTTCCCTCGTAAGGGTAAGATCGCCTGGAATCTTCGGTCTCTGGCTTGTTTTGCTGAACCTCCGGCTGAATCACCTTCCACTAGATACAATTCGGATAATTCTGGTTCTTTAAAAGTACAATCAGCTAATTTACCAGGGAGGGAAGAAATTTCTAAAGCATTTTTTCTCCGCGTTAATTCCCTAGCCTTGCGGGCGGCATCCCTAGCCCTACTCGCTAGGATACATTTATCAATAATTCTCCTGCCCACCGGGGGGTTCTCTTCCATAAAATCCGAGAGTCCTTCATATACTACGGACTCAACTACCCCCTTCATTTCGCTGTTCCCTAATTTCGTCTTAGTTTGACCTTCAAACTGGGGAAAACGTAATTTCACACTTAGAATAGCTGTTAAACCTTCCCGCACATCATCACCAGATAAATTGCTTTCATTCTCTTTTAGTAAATTGTTTTTCCTTGCATAATCATTTAAGGATCTGGTCAAGGCAGAACGAAAACCAGACAAGTGGGTTCCACCTTCTTGAGTGTTTATATTATTAGCAAAGGTGTAAACATTCTCAACGTAACCATCATTATGCTGCATTGCTACTTCGATGAGGTTGTCATCAACTTCTTTTTGAATATAAATAACCTCTTTGTAAATAGGCGTCTTCGTTTTATTAAGATGCTCAACAAAGGAGATAATTCCGCCCTCATAATGAAAGGAGATCTGTTTCTCAACTCGCTTATCCTCAAGCTCGATTGTTAAACCGCGGTTGAGAAAGGCCATTTCACGTAAACGATGTGAAAGGGTTTCTAAACTAAATTCGCAACTCTCGAAAATCTCAGGATCTGGTTGGAAAGTCACCTTCGTACCTGTACTATCCGCCCTACCGATGGTCTTAACTTCATTCTGAGGTTTACCTTTTTCATATCTTTGAAAATAAATTTTGTGATCCCGCTTAACCTCCACTTCTAACCAAGCAGAAAGGGCGTTTACCACCGAAACTCCCACACCATGAAGTCCCCCTGAAACTCGGTAATGTTCTCCCCCAAACTTACCACCGGCATGGAGCTTAGTCATTACTACTTGCAGCGCAGAAACTTTTTCTTTAGGATGGATATCTACTGGAATTCCAGTGCCATTATCTTCTACCGTTACTGAACCATCTGTTTGCAAGGTAACTTTGACTAGATCACAAAAACCTGCTAATGCTTCATCAATACTATTGTCTACAACCTCATATACGAGGTGATGGAGGCCACGTACACATGTACTCCCTATATACATACTAGGGCGTTTTCTAACTGCTTCAAGTCCTTCTAGTACTTGGATCTGTTCAGCATTATAACCCATATTTTGCTGCTCACTTTTTTTCGACAAACAAACACCTCCCTTAGGATTACTAACTTGAAAACACTCGATGCTTGTCAAACCATATCAACTTATTTTTGTTAATAATTGGGGTCAATAGAGGTTGACGTGGACGACTTATCAGGCTGGAATTTGTTTCAATCTTTTTTTCAACGTAAAAGAAGAAATAGGCGAAAGAATAACTTTTTCATCAGTAAAAATAGCTGATTTTGGCTTTCCTTCGGAGATATCCAACAACTGTTTTTTGGGAAGACTCTGATTAACCCATTCTTCCCTAAAGTTTATTTTCTCTAGATTTAGAACAGCAATTATCTCTTTAATACTAATAACCGTTACCCCACCAAGATGCAAAAACATATACATCCTCCTTTTCCAGGAATTCTGCAATTAAGGCCTCTTCTTTATGCTCTCATGTCGCTTGTAAAAATTCGCAAAAACTTTTTTTAGTTCTGGATCTTTTATCTGCTTCATCTCTTTATCTATTATGGATGGAATTTTAATGCTTTCAAGAGATCCTCTACTATCTTCCCCTTTTTTACCATAATCATAATTATCAGTAAGGTCTCCAATAGTAACCCTTACTGAACGTATGGTTTTTGCCCCTAAATACTTTTGGTATTTATTGATAATTTCCTTTTTAAAAAAGGTTAAATTATAAGCAAGCGATGGATCAGGAGTCTTTATCCAGAGAATGCCATTTCTTACTTGGACGGCTTCTGCTTTCGTTTTTAGCTCATCCCCAATTACTTTGGGCCAATAATAAAGAGCTAACCCTGTTTTAGCTCGGTTATCTTGCGACCAATTTATGAGAAACCCTTGAACGATCTCAGACAGAGGATTAACTTTATTAATCGAAAATCACTCCACTCTCTACTCGCAAAGCCTTGAACTCTGAACCTAAGTTGGGAAAATCCCGCAGTTCAGTAGTGCTAATAATCGTTTGTGTTCCCGCGGTTAATAACCTTAACAACTCTTTCTTTCTTTCATTATCAAATTCCGAGAAGACATCGTCTAGAAGAAGGAGAGGAGGAACGCCTTGAGTTCTTTTAATCAGATCAACCATCGCTAATTTCAAAGCTAGAGCAGCTGTTCTTTGTTGTCCTTGCGAACCATAAACTCGTAAATCCCATTTTTGATTTAAAAGTAACTGTAAATCATCCCGGTGCGGACCAACTAAAGTATATCCTCTCCTCATCTCTTCTATTTTTCTACGAAAAATAGCCTTTTTGTATTCTTCTTTAATACAATCAATATCCATAATTGGACGCATCTCTCCAGTACATATATATAAACCATGTAAATCTTCTTTCTCTTTACTCATCAACTGGTGATAACGGTTAATCCAGGGACTGATCTCTTCCACAGCTTTCAGTCGATAATATATTATCCTACTTCCTTCTTCTATCACCTTATTAGTCCAGATTTCTAATTCGGTAAAGTCACGAAAACCTTCTCTAAATTTTTTCAGTAAAGAATTTCTCTGATATAACGCTCGATAAAAATCGAGAAAAACTTTACGATACCCCGAATAAGCCTGGGCCAAATATAAATCTAAATATTCACGACGCTTTTCTGGCCCACCTTTAATTATTTGTAAATCATCCGGGGTAAAGATGACTGTTCTAACCCGCCCAAAGAGAGCCCTTTTACTCTTATATACTACCCCGTTTACTTTAACCACAAGACGATTTAGATCTGTTCCGACTTCAAGAAGGAGAGATTCGTCATTATCTAGAAATTCTCCTTTAAGATAAAATCCTTTTTCTTCTCGCTTGAGCAATTCTTCATCTCTTTTGGTCCGAAACGAACTGCCTAGAGTTAAAAAAGAAACTGCTTCAAGAAAATTAGTCTTTCCTTGACCATTATTTCCATACAAAACATTAATATGAGGAGCTAACAAAACATCGGCTGTACAGTAATTTCGAAAATTCCTGATTTTAATCTTCTCTAAGTACAATTTCGTCTTCCTTGTAAAATACCTTCAAATTTTCCCCATCGGGCATGGTCACAATATCCTCGGGGTATAATGCTCTTCCCCGTCTTTCTTCGATTACTCCATTAACCTTAATCATTCCATCCTGAATTAAGGTTTTAGCTTCTCCCCCAGTCATTACCACCCCTGCTAACTTAAGAAACTGCTCCAAACGAATGGTAGTACCTTGTTTAATCTTTATTGCTCTCATTTTTCCTCCTACTTAGAAAATAGCTCTCGATATTCGTCGCTCGTCGCTCGTCGTTCGCATGAA
>CALCRD010000313.1 GCA_937894355.1 uncultured Bacillus sp. | reverse complement strand
TTCATTTCGATTATATAGTGCAAAAAAAAGGGGACTTGTGTCTTCCGTGTTGATTTCGACCGATTCGCCTAGACATGTTCGATATTTAAATAGAATATCTTTTGTTTCTTCCTTTATTGGAATGGATCGTGGCTTTTGACCTTTCCCGATCACATCTACATATAGATACCCTTGATGATTGTATCGAAAGCTTCCCCAATTTAAGCTAAGGAGCTCACTTGCACGAAGTCCTGTAGTGTAAAGCAAATACCCAATGAGTAAATTTCGTTTTTCTAACGGTTCTCGGTTCCTTTTAGCTTTCACCACTTTAGGAAAGAATGAAATCAGGAATTCCGCATCCTTCTGATTTAATTCCCTCACTTGAAGACGAGTTTGCGATTCTTCCTGACGAGTTTCTTCTATTATATAGTGGCCCTTTTTTGACACCGGTTTAGAGATCCAGGTGGACAAATGTGCTTTATAAAATTGTGTTGCATAACCAAAATCCAAAAGTCTTCGAAAAAACTCCAATTTTCTAATGGCCGACTTCACTGCAAAATTTTCATTAATGTATTTGTTATAAGACTTAACCTCTGGAAACCCAATGTCCCGAAAAGAAAGGGAGTGGTCCGTTAAAAACGTAAGCAACGTTTTTGCATCTGAACGATATGCTCTGACTGTATGGTGAGAAAATTGCTTATCTTGAGGAAATACCTTCTCCAGAAAAAAAAGTTCCAGAAAGTCCTGTTCCAAACTTTCTTCGAGAGAAAGGTTTCTATTTTCGTCAAGTAGATTTCGCTCATTTAGATGATGTTGTAAATAAGCTAAATGTTGTTCACTTGTCATATCATTAAGAAGAGTCAAGTAGTTCATTTTTGACCTCCAAAGAGTAAGTTTATGATAATTTTATTATGTATAGTAAAGATAATACCTTCTTATCTTTACTGAAATTTTATCACAGAATTCGTATTAAAGCCATCTTCTTCCATAAATTTAGTCATTTTAAAAAAATACACTGTTCCATTATTTTACATTAGAAAGAATAAAAAATAGTCCCTGTGCTTGAGATTCGCAATCAGACGTAATTTATTTAATTTTTCAAGGTAAATACCCATTCGTTTTAATATGGAGCTAATTTGCAATGTCAGAAAATCTTTTATATATGATAAAAACCAATACTTTGCCATATTTTTATTTACAACAATAAACAAAAAAGAGATCTCTTCAAATCCTTTAAAGGAGTATGAAGGGCTCTCTTTGATTCCAATCTATTGTTGGTAATTATCAAAAGTTTTATGATGCTATTGTGCGAATCCTGACAAAAAAGATATGGTGATGCTGTTCTCCGAATAGATGTTGCTCAAATGCGAAACAGTGTTGCCCTAATAACCAGAAATAGTGATCGGGTAGCAGAATTAGAAATGAACGTTATAAAACTACAAATCAGTAGCCGTATGTGTTTGTTACAAATTATAATGGTCATGGCCACCCATTTCTGTTAGGGAAATCCCAAATTTTGTAGGTGAATATTCTGAAGCTTTTAATTCCCAGGAGGAATTTGCAAAAAGAAAAGCCCTAAGCCCACACAAATTAAGACATACATTTGCAAGTGAGTGGATACGGACTGGGGGGGAATCTTGTTCTGCTGCGTGATCAACTTAGGCACAGCTCGATTGAAACAACCACTAAATATACTAATTTATCCTCTGAAGAAAGTAAAAAAGTGATGGATGAAATGGATAAACAACGTAATAATTCCTAACTTCTATAAATTGAACACTTGAGAAAATTAAAGTGTTCAATTTATAGGCTCCTAAAGATGCAATATAATCCAAAATATAGAAAACACATATTGAACATATAGCGTATGTTTTCCACTTAATATTGGCGGTATATCTAAGGAAACATTATTTAACTTTTAAAGATTTATTAAGGCTACTAACTTTAATTTCATAATAATAGACTTTATAAATTGCTTCTTTACTGCAAAAATAACATTTTGTATAAATAGTTAACTCACTAATATGTGGAGAATTTAGTATTTCTATAGCTGATTTTACATGGTTTTTACATACAAATATCATATTAAATCCTCTTTTAAATACAGATCAGGCAGGTGTTACTACCTTATCTTCTAATTCGTCCAACTCAACTACTTTTCTGAGAAGTGGGTTTTTTGGATTTGTGTAATATCTATAAATTTCTTTATAAAATTCATTTAATGTATCAACAAGTAGTTTGAGATTTGAAATAATTCTCTTTTGGTCCTCTTTTTCTATTAGAGTAAAAGTGGTAAATAAAAGCCTGGTTAAATTTCCGTGTCCATGACCTTGGTTTAAATCCGCATGATTTACTTGAGGAGAAACAAATCCACTTGGTAAGTCGTAATTTTTAGAAATTTCCTGAATAAATGTATCAGGCTCCCAATCTACACCTTCTAAAATATATAAAGATGCCATAAATGATAAAGGATCTTCATTTGACCAAAGATTTAACAAATTACAAAGACCTTCTGTATAAACAAGAGGTACTGATTTACTAAGGTCCTCTTGTGATACACCTATATTAGTTAAAGATTTAAGAATTAATTCATCATGGCCATGTTCTTCTTGATAGAATTCATGTAGAATTTCTCTTCTTTTTAAATTTTGTTCAAATGACATAATTGGCCCATCAAAGTCGTATTCCTTTTCTAATATAAGATAATTTTCAATAGTATGGCCTATTATTGCATTTTTATCTAAGGTACCTTTTTTTAATTCAATCCAAAAAGGATTAGAATCTAATACTTTCATCCAGTTAGATACCTTATATTCTATATCAAGGATGAATTCTAATCCGGAAGTAAAAGAACTTTTTTCAAATTCTCCATCAGTAATTAAAAGTTCTCTATCTAAAAAAATAATATACTCTTTAACTTCATCTAAAGAAATCCCTGTTTTATTGGATAAATCTTCAAATGTATTATTACCATTTAATAAATCAATAAACTTACCTATAATATCTAAAGACGTATCTTCAGAAGTTATTTCAAAAGCATCCTCACTAAATTTGTCTATAATTTTTATAACATTAACATTTTTTTCTACTATGCATGACTCCCTAAGTTTAGGATATTTAAATAAATCAACAGTATTTCTGCTAGACATAAAAGCTACCTCCTTTTAGTTAACTAATCGAACAGGTAAATCTTCATTTTCATAGTATTTATCAACAAGGTCTTCGTAAAAAGCATATAAAGTATTTAATAATAAATAGATATTCTTAATAACCCTTTTCTGATCATCCAAACTTACATATTCAATATGCTTAAGCAAGTTGCGACTAACAGCGCCATGGCCCCAATCTTCATTTACATCAGAATGATCGTACATAGGTTTTATGTATTCTTTTGGAAGATTGTATTGCTCAAGGCTTGCTAGATATTCATTACCATCTGAAGCTTCTTCAAAAATAAATAGTGAGGCCATATAAGATAGAGGATCATGATGAGACCAAAAACTAAGTAAATTAATTAGTGCTGCAGTAGACGGAAGTGGAATATGATTATATGCATCCTCTTTAGAAATGCCAACTGCTTCAAGTGCTCTGACCATAATTTTATCGTGATTAAATTCTTCCATTGCAAATTTTCTAAGCTCAAATTTAATTTTTGGACTCAATTGGAACATCGTAGAAGGCATTAAAGTTGTAAATGCTCTTTTGGTTACAAAAAAGTATTCTAATGCAAAACCAACTAATAATGATTTTGGTGCCTTATTGCTTTTTACTATGTCATTAAAAGAATCTGTTCCTTTTTGGTTTGTCCAACGTTGAACATATTCTTCTATCTTAATAATAAAATTTTTACCGGAAATACCATTACCGGGATTTTCATTTCCTTCCATAATTATTAAATCTTTATCTAATATATTTATGTTAAAAGTTACTTCTTCTTCAGAATATCCTGTTATGTTAGAAATATCTTCAATACTATTAGTTCCATTCAAAGACTCTAAAAATAATTTTATGCTTTCAAGTGACTTATCATCTGGTTCAATTGACAATGAGTCCTCTTTATAACTTAAAATAACTGCTTTATTCGATTCATTTATTTTTGTACCAGGCTTAAGACGTGGCTTATTAAAAAAACATGTTTGTGACATGTTAGTACCTCCTTTAAGTTAAATGTAGAGTAAGCTCAAGGTATCCATTCAAATAAATAACCTTGAACTTAGCTCTCATCGATGATCTGTACCAATTACACTAAACACCCTTAATATTAAAGATGTAAAGAAGCTGGACGATTAACTTTTGCTGTTAGACGTGTTACTTTCATGGATATCACCTCCTTTAAGGAATAATTTGCCTAGTACACCATTCTTTTCATAGGTTGTAAAGTAAACATCAGTAATATTAAAGATGTAAAGAAGCTGGACGATTAACTTTTGCTGTTAGACGTGTTACTTTCATGGATATCACCTCCTTTAAGGAATTTGCCAAGTCCATCACTCTTTTCATACTTTGTAAAGTAAACACCAGTAAGGATGATAATCCCTGACAATATATCAATTAGTGATATACTTTCATCCAAAATAAACACAGCTAGTATTATAGAAAGGAAAGGCGTAATAAAAGTTGTACTTGAAAGAGTTATCGCGGAAGCATATCTAACAGCATAAAGTATTAATCCGTTAGAAATTAACACACCGAAAATACCTATATATATAACCCCAATCCAACTTTTCAAATCCATCAAATTGACATATCGCCAAAACCCTCCAAAGACAAATACAAACGATAAAATAATACCTCCTATTAATACACTAAAGCTTATAACTGAATAAGAATTTAAAGACCTTACCAATTGCACACTAGCCACATATGATATGCCAGATCCAACTGTTGCAATTAATACAAGAATATCTCCAATCCAATTTCCTTTTGATAAATTGCCTAATGAAGGACTAATTATAATCAGAACTCCAATTGCGGCTAAAATTACTCCTATACTTCTCCTTATTGTTAATTTATCGTTCAAATAGAAATGACATAGGATAATTGTGAATATTGGTGAAAAGGAAAATATAAGAGAGGCTTCTGATGCAGAAGTAAGTGACAAACCATATGTAGACAGGAGAGGAAACCAAACAAAATTACCTAAAGCACATATAATTAATAGTCTTATATCTTTTGATGTTTTAGCTATTAGGGGTTTTTTAAATAAGAATAATAAAGGAATAACAAGCGCTGGGATTATTGCCCGAAGAGATGCAATTAAATATGGATTTAAACTATCTACCATTGTTTTTGTAACTACAAAATTACTACTTTGTATTAAAAGGGCAAATAAAACAGCTAGTATTAAAAATTGTTTTTTCAAAATAGACACTCCTGTTTAATGGAATATAGTATATATTTTTACATTTTTTACATTTTTTACATTTATTATATTTACACATTTTTTCGTAAAATTCAATATATTCTTCAAAATTAACAATAAATTTACATTTTTAAACTTGGAAATAAAAAAATTCCCAACAGGGTAAATGTCAATTCCCATAAAAAAAAGGTATTTTAAAAATACCTTTTTTAAGAATGTTATTTATTCAATTCCATAAATAAATTAATATTAGCAATTTCTTTAAATCCAAATTTGCTATACAAATTATGAGCATCTTTCGTAGCCAACATAGCTCTTCTAATATATTTTAAGTCTGGATGTTCAACAATAGTCTTAATAAGTTTTTTTGATAACCCTTTTTTCCTATGATTAGGTAGTATAAATACATCTGCTATATATGCAAACGTGGATAAATCAGAAATAACCCTAGCAAATCCAATTTGCTCCCCTAATTGACCACTTTTATTTTTTTTATATACCCCAAAACACAAAGCACTATAAACAATTGACTTTTCAACAATTTCTTTAGATATTCCTTTTGCCCAATAAGAATTATAACAAAGAAAATTATGTATAATTTCTATATCTAATTTTGCTTTATCTGATAAAATTACATAACTATCATTCAAAATGAATCCTCTCCTTTTTATTGTTAGCTTATAACTAAATATATTACAAAATTAAAAATATTTGGTCAATTATTTGAAATTTAATTCTCTTCATTTTATTTTCAGATGTTACATTAGACCAAATCTCTGATTCAGTTATATGTGAAATAAACCATGCACTGAATAAATTCTGATTAAAATTAAGTATTCCTAGTATCTCCGTGGCAATTACTGAACTCGATGAAATGCAAAACTTTTGAATTAAATTGTTTTTGTAGCTTTGAATTAAAGTTTGATCAAAAATATCACTCGAACCCGTATTTTATAGCAAATAAAAGAACCCATTTTGAAAAAGGATTGATCAAAATGGATTCTACAGTTCTGAATTGTCCGGAATTTTTATAAAAAAGTTTGATCATTTTGTGCTGCGATCCTCCACAATTGCGCCTTTTGTTGAGGAAATTCCCTAGCTTCTGCTACTGTATAGGAACTAATATTTCACACAAATGGTTATCAATCATTTGTGAAGTATATCTTTCTACAATGGGCTGTTCCCTTATTGATAGATTGTTTTTTTCTATCTCATAAAAAAAAATTGCCCCAAAATTTACTGACTGCCTCTTTTGTATGGTCAAGTACGAAAACAGCGTATTTCCCACCAGTAAATTTACCAACTTGAGTAGGTTTCGCCACATTAAAATCTTTATTTATAACAACACAAACATCATAACGACACTCCTCTTTAGGAGTAACCTGAGGGTTATCCTGCGGTATACCTAAAATTGTAGAATTATCAAATACACCATTCAACTGTGCCCACTTTTTAAAGGACTCCATTAGTTCCTTGTTTTGATTTTTGCCATACTCTCCAACGTTACGGAAATAAGCAATCCTTGATTTAGGTATTTCTTCAATGGATATTTTCATGTTTTAAATCTCCCCTTTTTGATAAGGTAATATGATTTAAAATGTTTTTCAAACACTTTTTTAAAAGGGAATATTCTGTATTCAATCCTCCACAATCTGTCCCTTTAACGGAACGATTGTTCTTTTTGTTTTCTCTATAAATAGCCCGTTTATGAAGTAGATAAAGCCTAATTTCTCAATTTAAATACTGAGAGATTAAGCTTTTTATTATGAATGCTAAGATAAAAGTAGGCCAAAAACAAGCAAAACGCTGAGAAAAAAGTAGACCACCTCAAATAAAAATTCCTGTAAAATTATTATGACAAAATACTTTTGCAGGAGGAAACGAAAGGATGATCATCGAGGTGGAGATGTACGAAAAAATTCGGCAACTATACGTCCATGAATGCAAGTCACAACGTGAAATAGCTAGGCTCCTAGGGGTTTCACGCACTACGGTAAAAAAGTATTGTGAAGGCTCTCATGTTCCTTGGGAGCGTAATGGAACAAGTGGTAGAAAACCTTATGTTGCAACTGAACACATCATCGAATTCATTAAATCTTGCCTTGAAGAAGACGAAAAAGAAAATCTCAAAAAACAAAAGCACACTGCTCGACGTATTTACGATCGTCTGGTAGATGAACTTGGATTTACGGGTGGGGAATCTACCATACGGCAAATTGTAGCGGAGCTTCGGCAGAAAACCGTTAAAGCTTTTGTTCCTCTGAGCTATGACCCAGGTGAAGCAGTTCAGATAGATTGGGGTGAAGCAACCATCTATCTTCAAGGAAAAAAAACAAAAGTTAATCTATTTTGTATGCGGCAGTGCTATAGTGCAGATATATTTGTTAAAGCCTTCTTTCGCCAAAATGAAGAAAGCTTTTTAGAAGGCAATGTAAATGGATTTGAACACTTTCAAGGTGTTCCCTCAAAAGTAATCTTTGATAATGCTCGGGTTGCCGTTAAAGAAGGCTTTGGATCACATGCTAAAGTTCAAGAACGTTATAAATTATTATCCGCACATTATGCTTTTAAGACCGAATTCTGCAATATTGCTTCAGGCCATGAAAAAGGACTAGTAGAAGGCCTAGTAGGCTGGATTAGACGCAATGTCTTGGTTCCCGTCCCTAGAGTAAACAGTATTGCTGAACTTAATGATGAGTTGATTAAAAGGTGTATAAAATACCGCAGCCATAGGATTTCTCGCAGAGAACTCACGGTTGAAAAGATGGTAGATGTAGAATTACCAAAGTTCATTCCCCTTCCAAAATATCGATTTGATACAAGCAGAAGCGTTACTCATAAAGTGGATACCTTTTCGACCATTAAGTTTGATCATAATTACTATTCCGTTCCTGTTGCTTATGTGGACAAGGACGTTAGTATTAAAGGCTATGGAAATGAAATTCTCGTCTTCCATAAACTATTACTTATTGCGAAATATCCCCGTTCCTATGGGCGTGGGGAGTCTAAATATTTACTAGAACATTACATAGATTTAATTGAACAAAAACCTCGAAGTGTATACAATGCTAAACCTGTTAAAAGCAATTTATCTTCAGAACTAATAGAAATAGGCAAACGCCTTTCTGGTCCTAGAGAAATGGTGAAATTATTACGCCTTTGTGTTGATTTTGACCAAGTAAAAGTTTTAACAGCTGTTAGAAGTCTTCAATCTCAAAATGAGATTTCCCTTGAACAAATTAGAGCTATACTCACACCGGTAATTCAAGTAAAACCGATTCATCTTTCCAATGAAATCAAAGTGAAAAGTCCAGAATTAAGCCAGTATGACAATTTGATTAAGGGGGTTGCGATATGAGTACAATAAATCCCACTAAGGAATCAATTAAGCTATATGCTAAACAAATTAAGACCCCCTCATTTTTAGATTATGAAGAGATCATTCGCCAACTAGATGCTGAAGAACAGTGCTACGAACATTTCCTAAGGGACTTATTGAAACGGGAAGTTTCACGGAGGCAAGAAAACCAACAGATTCGTAGAATAAAAGCAGCTAAGTTCCCTTTTACAAAGACCATAGATGAATTTGATTTCACCAATTTACCGAAGGTATCTAGTGCTAAGGTTTGGGAATTGGCCAGTTGCGATTTCATAGATAATAAACAGAATATTCCAATGATTGGAAACCCTGGTAGTGGAAAAACTCATCTCTCCATCTCACTTGGGCTAAAAGCTTGCCAAGCTGGATATTCCGTACGATTTACTACAGCTGCTAATCTTGCTAATGAACTATCTGAAGCTCATCAGAACAATAGACTATCTAAGCTTGAAAAAAGTCTCTCAAAACTAGATTTATTGATTCTGGATGAACTTTCTTATCTCACTTTCAATTGACATCAATCGGAAATGTTGTTCCAAGTTATATCAGAACGTTCAGAAAGAGGCAGTGTTATCATAACGACCAACCTTGAATTTTCAAGATGGACAGAGCTATTTGAAAATGAAATCATGGTAGCCGCCCTAATAGACCGTATTACTTTCCGATCCCATGTCCTTGACATGAATGCGGATTATTCATACCGATTACTTCAAACAAATCATAGCCAAGGAGCGAATTAATATGGAATCTATGATTAGAACAACTCAGCCTAATAAATTTGATTTGGATACTGCTAGACTCATAGTTGGCTTACTAAATTATTCGCAATCGTTGGAGGAAATGGTTATCGATCTTAGGAAAGAGATAAATAGTTTAACCCCAAAAGATCAACCACTCCCATATTTTGAACTTCATAGTGATGTATATGAATCCTTTGAAGATCATCCGGCATATGAGAAGTACAAAGATTACATAGAGTTATTCTTTAAATATTAATCCTCATGACATTACCTATGCATCACTGGGTGGACCAATCCTCCACCTAGCTGATGCATATAGTTAAGTGGTACACTTTTTTCTCAGCGTTTTTTTCTATAATGGTCTACTTTTTTTTTGGCATTAGTGGTCTAGAATTTTTTCAGCACATGGTCTACCTTTTTATTGACATTCGCAAAGTCAGCACGTCGATAGTTGTTGTCGCAGATATCCCAGGTGAAAATAAAAATAATATTCGTATAGCGAAATCCGAAATATCGATAACAATCCCTCCCTTACCTTAATAATAGGGTAAAGAAGAAATTCCTTACACTTTATTTGTTAAATGTTAGTGAACAACAAAAAGCGCCCAATAGGACGCCTAAAATTGTTATTTTTTTGGCATTTAACAAAACCTCTTTTCATACATTTAGTTGAGGACAAATATGAAAGGAGATTATTATGAGCGTAACCGAGTTATTTTTATTAGTTACCTTATTTATTTTGATTTTAAAAATGTAAAAAGTTATTAACTTTTGAACAGGGAGGTCTAGTCTCTGTTCTTTTTTTATTATTAATACATTGTATTAGCCACTGTAGAATTTGATGATAAATAATTAAGTTAATATAAAATAATTTTGGATAAACTCCCACTTTCCTTTCACTAAATCCTATCATAACAAGGTTTTTTACCTAAAAATAATTAAGTACATATAAAAATGATTGGGCAAATCCGCCATACAGTATTCATTAATTAATGATTTTTACTTTCCAGTACCCTCCTCCTACAGAAACAAAGTTGAATTGCAACTGCAAGGTTTCACTGTTTTTTCCTTTCCAGAACTTATTTTTTTAAAACTTTTTTGCTGCCCTTTCTACTTATATATCTCTTCAAGACTAACTTTACCAACTACCATTTCCAAAGCACCCTGAATGAAGGCGCTCCAAGTTAGATTCATTAAATATTATAGTACTATAAAGATGATATCGAATGATTTGTCGAAAATAATAACTATCAAATATAAAAGGGATTATAAAAATGGAGTATAAGGATTTTTTTAATGAGTATTTTGATTTATCCAAGTTTCCTACAGATTTAAAGAAAGAAGAGTGGAAACCCAATAGAGATAAATTATCAAGATTTTTTTATAAGTTTATTAATTTTTATAGGAGGGAAACACTGAAAAGGAATTTTCACTATTTGTTTTTCTCATTAATAGACCATTTAACATGTTATTTGCGCTTAAATGAATATTTCACTCTGAAAGCATCACCGTGTTGCCCATTTGATCATCATTGATTCGCGGTTAGAGCATCAACAATATTCTGTTAGAGTACCTATGATGTAAAATTGCGTACTGCCATGTGCGGCAGCACGCAAAAGAATCACTAAAACTGGTTCTGTTTCTTCGCGTAGAGTTGTCTCATGTTTAGATTCCCTGTAAACATCCAAGCTGCATTGTGAACAATTCTATCCATCATTGCATCGGCATGAACACCTCCGTCAAGGCGTGAGTGCCAGTCTTCCTTCTTGAATCGAGTACAAAAAGACGGTATAACTGTTATCATGCCTACGCTCAATCAGTTCAAATAGAAAGTGTTGTTCTTCCTCTGTAAGATCGTCGAGCAGCCACTCATCAAAAATCAGAAGTTTGTAGTTCGTGAATTTCTTAAGCAGTTTAGATATTCCCTGTGGTACCAGTGTTGCCTCATCACGAAGCATCAAAAGATCTGGATTCTGATGTATCTGGTTTTTATTCCATGTATACAGGCTTGTTTGCCAAGTACACAAGCTAGGTAACTTTTCCCCTATCCCGTGAATCCATGGAATATGACGCTGGAGTGCGCATCTATGAACTGTACCGTAGATAGGCTGAGAAGTTTCTCTTTGTCTAGCCCGCGATCAATATAATAAATATCGTTGAATGAAGCATTCACAATCCGGAATTTGGCTGACTTTATTAGACGCTCCACTTTGCTGTTGTACTCTTTCTGATAGACGAAATCGATTGCCAACTTCATGCGATTCTCAAATGACATCGTGGAGTAACCGATATCCTGAGCTTGCTGATTAATTGCTTCGATCATTTCATTGAGGTTCAATTCACGAAGCTTTCTTCTTGTTTCTTCATTAAGCAGGCTCATTTATTCGTCACCTCCGCCGTAATACTGTGAACCGCGGACGTAACCTTGAACGGTCTGATTTAGTTCCTTAGATTTTGTTTCCGCCTTTTTTGATAGAAAAACTTGATTCTGATTTGACGACAGGATTGCTTTTAAATTTTTATATCTCGGCAATCGAATCTTTTCAAGTGCAAGTTCACAAGATACTTCGAGACGTTCAGCTGAATAAGTTTTGCTTAATCTTAGTACGGATAGAGCAGAATTGTATCCCTGTTCTTTGATTCGAACGCTTGCGAAGATTCGGTCTATAACTTCACTGGTACACGGCCCGATGGAATATGCCCATTTATTAATCCGTTCATCATCCCATTTAGCATGATGGAATTTGTCCGGCATATGCTCGTCACAAGTGGACCATTTATATTTTAGATAGTCAGGGAGCCTTTTGCGGGTGTAGTAAAATGGTACCTCCTCTACTCTTTTGTTAATTTAATTTTATAATCTTTCTGTAGCTTTTCTAATACAGTTTGATATTTTTCAATTACTTCTTGTTCTTCAGATAGGGTGTAGTCATCCGAAAATCTAATATATCTCCTACTTGTTATTTCTAACGCTCCCACCCAATAAGCAAATTCCTCATCTTTGTTTTTAAAACTTTCGTCATCAGGAAACTCGTATTCTTCAAAGAAATTTTGCAGCGCCGTTGAATCGGCTTTAGTTAGTATCTTTTGTTTTGTTTCAAAAGATTTATTAATAATATTGATTGCTTTTTCTCCATCTTTATAGAGTGTTGTATCAACACCTTCAGTCTTACAGCCTGATATAAGACTGACTAGTAAAATCACAGTAAATAAAAGGATCAACTTTTTCAATAGAATCACATCCTATTAATTTTCGAATACATGATTTTATTTATGGATTACCATTGCCAATAACAAATGCCATTTTTAAACATTAGATAATATCCTTTACTATACTACTATTTATGGTTAAATCTTACCGCAATAGTAGTATTTCGCTATAATATTTTCCTTTTCATTTTACACATCCAAGAAACTGTTTAAAGGATGTGACCCTTAAAAAACTCTCTTTTTAGATTAATCTTTTTTCTAAAAAGCATATATTAAGATAATTTATCCCGCGGTTAAATATAATGGTTAATTCTCTATTAGAATATTACCACTATCTTTGATAGCTTGTTAAAATCCCCTCATCGAAGTAAAGGTATAAGCTATTTGGAGACACCCATTGTTCGGCGGTTCCATAGGTGGTAATAGTTTTGTTTATATCATTTGGTTTTCCAATTCTATCAATTACTTCCTCCTTTGTCATACCGAGTCCAATTTTTCCTTTGCCGTTTTCTTTTCAATGTAATTGATTTTCCATACTCCCCATTCCCTTAATTAACTAACCTCTTTAGAGAGCTTAGGGGGAATATTCGTAAGACCATCCAGTTTTTCTACAACTGTTTTATAGTCGTATAGTTCTATTTCATCAAGAGTCTTGCGGAATTCTTGGTAAACCTTAAGGGAATAAGCTAATTTATAAAAATCCTCCTCTGTTTGTTTTTTCATGCAAACAGTCTTCGAAATAACCTCATCGTATTTTTTTGCTTTTGATCAGTTCTGTTAATTTCAATTCCTCAAGGGTTAGTTGAAAAATTCTTTTGTTACTTGCTAAAGGGTAGGGAATCCTCTTCTAATTTTTCCAAAAAGTTATTTTTTAATCTGTATTCTCACATTATGTCCTAAATCATTAAAGAGATGAACTAAATTAGAGCCATCAATTAATGTTATAGGTTTATCTTTAACGAATTCCCGACTATCGTTACCATAATAGCTTGTTGTAACAATAATACCTTTTACAGCACCTTCACTAATCATTGTTCCGTATAAATCTCTTACTGCTGAAACAGGTACAACATTATTATACCTTTTTGCTTGTATTACAAATTTACCTCCTCTTATTGGGTCGGGATCGAATGCTATTGCATCAACACCACCATCACGACTAGCTTGTGTTACTTTAACTTCTCCACCATCCTTTGAGAATATTTGTTCAAATAATCCTCTTACAAGATGTTCAAAGTCCTCCCAATTCATTTCGGCAAGATTTGGAATAGAATTGATTTCTGCTAAAATGTTTTTTGATTCAGTAAAACGAGAATCTTCACGATTGATGTTCATAATTGGTTTAATCGGAGCAAGATTCTTTAATGCACCGGCAGAGATCCCTTTTAGACTCTTAAAACAATCTTTTGGATTTACTCTTGAAAGATTTATTTTGCTAAATTTCCTTTTTGAAACCTGAACACTTAACAAGCATGAATTAAAGTCTTGCCCTGTTGAGGTATCAATTCCCTGAACCCATCCATTAAAAATAATTGATTGAACTTTATTATGGAAATCTGATTCGAATAATTCATAAATCGTTCTTAGTGTTATCTGATAAATTATATTCTCATAAAATTCTTCAAATTCTTTTTTCTTCATTTCTTTTGGAATAATTTCTTTCCTGGTTTTGATAAGTTTATACTCGATAATATTAGGAATTGTATCGGGATGAGGTAAACAATAATCAATAATTGTAATTCCTGATTCTCCTATAAATTGTACTTCAAATTCATTAATAATTGTTTCAGGGTAATTTGAGTTTTTAATCACTAATTGTAGGTATTTTTCAATGGCTTGTATATCATTATTTTTACATTTGTTTTTAAAATCACTTATACTTTTGTTATATTCGTTTTGTTTTGATTCAAATAACTTTCTTTTTTTTTCATACTTTTCTAAAGCTAATTTCTTTTGTTCTTTGAATTTTTGAATTTCCTTTTCAAATTCCATTCTTGTTTGTTCTTCTAACTTTATTCTTCTTTTCCTCAAACTAGGTATAATCTTCTCCCAGACGCTTTCTTTAGGTACATAAAGCTTTTGAAAATATGTATCAATTTTAGGTTCTTCAAGCGTGAATTCCAACTTTCTGTATTTTTCATTATCATATAATTTTTTCCAAGTAAAATTAGCACCATCTTTTAAGCCATTGAAAAGGATATTATGATATTGTTTAATATCATTGAATGCTTTTTCTGATTCTATTTCAGCTTCCTCTTGTAGGGATTGGATAATAAGCTTTTCATAATAACTGACCAAATTTATCACCCCAATACAATATAGATAGTTTACTAATAAACAGAGATTCAGGTGGATCACGCGTTTAAGATGTTTTTTATAATGTAATTTCCCCTTCATTTATATTCGAAAAAGTGAATATTTAATAAAATAAAAGGATAGACTCCCTATATTTAAATAGTACTCTTGTAAAATCTTGTTTTAGATTTGATTTCCCCTTAGAATATTTAGTCCATCAATTACTTCATTTCGTGGAAGATTACCATGTAATAATTCCGAGTCAGTTTTGTTCTCTAATAAATACATATAAAAATTTATTCCGTCATTAATTAAATCAGATTTTACTTCTAAGTCTATTACTTCATCTAGTATCTTAAATAGTAAATCTTCTGCCTTTGCGTACTCACCAGCTAGTTTATAATATTCAAATATGTTTTTATTAAGCTCAACTGTATATTGGCTCTCATGTATTCTTTTAAGTAACCTTTTCATTTTTAAAACCTTTAGTCGAAGATTTTCTATCCTTCCAAATACCATCTCCTCATCATTCATTTCATCAACAAGAGCAATAATTTCTTCAATGTCTTTATCAGCATTTTTTGCAATTACAGCTGTTCCTGTGGCAGTAACCATAAACATTTGTTTCCCTTTTCCACTTATTTCGTCATAATCTATTGATATACCGATTATTGCATTTGCATTTAAATTTATTGCTTCCTTTTTTATTAATTCTAAAACCTGGTCATTTAAATCTTTCAACTCACCTTGATATCTAGTAGAATTTCCACCTGTTAAATCTGTAATATTAGCAAATAAATCAGTAAAAAGTGCTGTTCCAGAAACTATTCTTGCAGTGACTAAATCAATAAATTCAATAATTTTCCAACCCTCAATGGTTGATGTTGTGGATAATAAGATTTTACCCATATACATCCCCTCCAATAAAGTCTTTATATATTGACCCGTTTGTTTCATAACAAAAATCTAGGTCTTCCCATCATTGAAGCATAAGTCTAAATTTCACTTCGAAGGATGTCGGCTGAAAAGTCATTTTCATAATAACGATATTTTCTATTATGCGTGTAGTTGCTTTATCACTTAAGGAATTTTTATTATTTCATGTAAGTGACGGTGAATTGAGTAGAACACTGGATGAAATATAGTTTTATTTGAAACCTCTTCATCCTTATTTTTCTAACTGTTCATTTCCCTTAATAATTACACTCATTCTTTTATGCCATAAATTACATTTTTCGAATGCAGTTTGATAAATAGGATTGTCCTTGGAGTAAGGTTGTAAAGTGTTAACTAAGAATACAATATCGTGAACAGGATTCATAATGTTATCTACAACAATGTATAAAGCTAATTTTTTACCTTGTTCTGTAGAAGTGTTATTTGCAGCCATTCCACCTACTATTGCACCAAAACCGCCCCCAATTACCCCACCTAATAACGACCTTCCAATTAGTCCGCCCTTGGAGGTCTTTGTTAATGTTTGACCATCTTCAGCAATTCCACTTTCAACAATTTGATTAAATTTATATTCATCAATGTGGTAGTCTTCGTTTATCTTTGTACGCTTTAATATGAATATTTTATTATCTTTTTCGTTAATGGCAATTCCCCCGACACCATCATCACTAAAAGCATAATCATCATAAGAAATCCCGGAGTTTTTTAAAAAATTATTATTAAAATCAATTATGTTACTGTAAAACTGTTTATCTCCTACTGAAACGGTGTATATATGAAATATTGGTGCGCCTAATACGATTAATATAAAGAATATACTAAATTCTTCGGATACATTTACAGCTAAAAATAGTGAATTTATCATTATTAACAACAAGAAAAATACCCTAGTGTTCACATTTATCTTAAGGATTTTATTTAACATTATAAATTCCTCCTTTCAAAAAAATAATGGCCTTTTCTTAAATGATTTTCCTCAATCCATCTTTTTGATTATTTTTAAACATCTTTCATTTTTTAATACAATTCTGTTGAAGTTATTCAATTAATACTGGAGAATAAAAAGGTGTTTCCCGGTCCCAAGATTATAAATTATATTAATAATCTTTTCTCCTTGCTACCAATTGATTAAAGAATTACGAGTTTAAACCTATTTGGTTTTCTCCACAAATTGTATCTTGATATGATTTCCGATCTATTTTTAAACCTATTGAAAAACACCTACCCCTTCTTTCCAAAAACCATGGTAATGTTCACTCTCAGGAATAATTTTTTTAATTCTTTTAACAATATTATCAAGAGTTTTTATTGTGAAATCAGATTCCAACTCATTTGG
>CALCRD010000312.1 GCA_937894355.1 uncultured Bacillus sp. | reverse complement strand
TCCAAGCGATGGTGCCAATCCTTGATAAACACAGTGTCAAACTACTATAGAGGACTGGTTCTGAGTGTGTTTTACTATGCTCGTCAGGGTTGACCAAGGCACGCATGCTTTTAGTTATATCTAGTATATGTAGGGGAATCCCTTTTTTATCCTAAAAAGACCGGTAAAATTTGAATTTTTAATAATTAGCATTGAAATCAAAAATGAAAGTGGTATAATTTACGAATATTAACGGTCAAAGGAAGAAGGGTAAGATATGGAACAAAGGGTAATCAAAAAAAATCTGGTGCAGTTAGAAGACATTCTTATTGCCAACCAACAGCTTAAAGATATCGTTGCCCATACCCCGTTACAAAAGAATAAACGATTATCAGAAAAGTACGAGTGCAATGTTTATTTAAAGCGTGAGGACCTCCAACTTGTCCGTTCTTTCAAATTAAGAGGCGCTTATTATATGATGAAAACGTTGACTGAAGAACAAACAGCTAACGGAGTCGTTTGTGCAAGTGCTGGAAATCATGCGCAAGGTGTTGCGTTTGCCTGCAAGGAATTGGGGATTGCTGGGAAGATTTTCATGCCGACCACAACACCAAAACAAAAAATCAGACAGGTAGAAATGTTTGGCAGGGAATTTGTAGAAATCATTTTAGTTGGGGATACCTTTGATGATTCCTATAATGAAGCAAGAGCTTGTGCAACTGCTGAAAACCGTCAATTTGTTCATCCTTTCGATGATGAACGTGTAATTGCAGGACAAGGAACAGTTGCAGTAGAAATCTTGAATGATTGTGAAGACCCTATCGACTTCATGTTTGCCACTATTGGTGGTGGTGGTCTGATTGCCGGATTAAGTACTTATACTAAAAGTATTTCTCCACAAACAAAAATGATTGGGGTTGAACCTTTAGGAGCTGCCTCTATGAAGTATGCCTTCGATCATAAACAGGCTATTGGTCTTGATGATATTGACAGCTTTGTTGACGGTGCCGCTGTAAAATGCGTTGGGCAAAAGACCTACGAAATAGCTCAAAAATTAGTCGATGATCTTATTTCCATTCCAGAGGGCAAGGTTTGTACAACGATTCTTGAACTGTACAATGAACATGCCATCGTTGCCGAGCCAGCTGGCGCATTGTCAGTTTCGGCATTAGATTTTTACCGTGAGCAAATTAAGGGGAAAACCGTTGTTTGTGTAATTAGCGGTGGGAACAATGATATTGAGCGGATGCAGGTAATCAAAGAACGTTCTTTATTGCATGAAGGACTTTTGCATTATTTTATTGTGAACTTTCCGCAACGTGCAGGCGCACTTAGAGAGTTTTTGGACGAGGTTCTTGGCCCAACTGATGATATAACTCGGTTTGAATTTACTAAGAAAAATAATAAAGAGAATGGTCCTGCTTTAGTGGGGATTGAATTAAAACAATCAAGTGACTATGAAGCGCTCATAAGAAGATTGAAGCGTAAAGGATTTCCTTTTACTGAAATAAACAATGACGTGAATTTATTCCATTTGCTTGTTTAAGGATGATTATCTTATAATTGGGATAAGACTAAAGAGAAATGAGATATGTCACATATTCTAAAATAGTTGTTTGTTTGTGAATTTACCGTGAACAATTAATTAGTTTCAATACAAACCACTGTAAAAATACTATAATCATGGTAGTATTATTAATGACAAAATAATAAGGGGATGTTCTCATGCTATCAAATATTGGTGTACCAGGGCTTATTTTGATCCTCGTTTTAGCCTTAATTATTTTTGGCCCAAAAAAATTACCGGAAATCGGACGGGCATTTGGTCAAACGCTTCGTGAATTTAAGAAATCAACACGTGAATTAACTAGTGATGTTATGGAAGAATTTGAAGAAGATAAGAAAAGCGCTAAAAATAGTACAAAATAAGGTGTAAGATTTTTCTTACACCTTTTTTTCTCTCAAAAAGTTATTTGGCAGGGGTTTTTAATATATGGAAGATAAAGAGTTAAATGTTATAGATCATTTAGATGAATTACGAAAACGACTAATCATAACTGTTGCTGCTTTCATTGTTCTTTTCGGAGTTGGATTTAGTTATGTAAAGGAAATTTATTCTTGGTTCGTGCGCGATCTTGATGTTAAATTAATTGTGTTAGGTCCAAGTGATATTATTTGGGTTTATTTCATGATTGCATCGGTTATCGCTATTGCAGGTACGATTCCAATACTTGCTATTCAAATATGGTTGTTTGTTAAACCCGCTCTAAAACCGATTGAACGAAGAATTTCCTTATCTTATATACCTGCACTTTTTCTGCTTTTTATTGTTGGTCTAAGCTTTGGCTATTTTGTCATCTTTCCCACAGTGTTAAACTTCCTAGTTGATCTTGGTGGAGATATGCTTGCCACCAACTTTACGGCAGATAAATATTTCCGATTTATTATGAATATGACCATTCCGTTTGCTGTTCTTTTTGAACTACCTGTAGTGGCCATGTTTTTAACTTCTCTAGGTATTGTTAATCCATATGTTTTAACAAAGCTTAGAAAATACGCTTATTTTGTGTTGATTTTCATTGCGATTATTATTACTCCACCTGATTTTGTTTCCGATTTCATCGTGACACTTCCATTACTTCTATTGTATGAAATCAGCATAAACTTATCGAAAATCGTTTATAAACGGAAACTAAAACGAGAAAAAGAGTGGAAAGAAGAATTTGAAGAAGAAAATGTTGATTCTTCAGAAGATCAATAATGAATACAATAAAAAAGCTATCGATAAATATCGATAGCTTTTTTTGCGTTTAAGAAAGTGGTGGCAAGGATAAGAATTTAAAGTTGTTGACAATTTCAGAGTGATACAACATGACGAACATAATTTTTGGCTTAGTCTTTACTCTGACCAATCCACGTTGATCAGTGAGAAATTTCTTATTTTAATATAGTATTATTATTATGCAGAATTATGGATAAATTGTCTCATTTATGCCATAAGAAGACTATTTTATACTAAAATCCTATTAAAAATACAGCTTGAAATAATTTCTGGAATAATAATGAAAATTAATATATTAAAATAATTAAAAACACTAATATCACCTTGTTTATATAGTTAAGGACAGTTTGTGTCACTTTTCCAAAAGTTAGGACATTTTAGTGTTTTTTAAGCTACAATTACGCTGAAATCATTAATAATTCAAGCATTCGAGGGAGGGAAGGTAGAAAATGAAAAAGAAAACGATTTATGAATCAGCTTTAGATCAAGGTTTTTCAAGACGTGATTTTTTAAAGATGTGTACAGCGTTATCTGCAGCAATCGGACTAGATTTTACACAGTCTGATAAAGTCGCCCATGCATTAGAAACAAGTTCGCGCGTACCGGTAATTTGGTTGCAATTTCAAGATTGCACCGGTTGTTCAGAATCATTTATTCGAAGTGCCCATCCAAAAGTTGAAAGCGTATTATTTAATTTGATTTCCTTAGAATATTCAGAAGTACTATCAGCAGCTTCAGGTCATCAAGTTGAAGGAGCATTACAACAAGTATTAAAAGATTATAAAGGAAAATATGTTGTTGCAGTGGAAGGAAGTATTCCAGAGGATGATGCATTTTTATCTGTCGCTGGAAAATCTGCAAAAGAAACATTCCTTGAAGTCGCAAAGGATGCAAACGCTATTATTTCTTATGGTAGCTGTGCATCATGGGGGGGAATTGCCGCGGCAAAACCAAACCCAACTGGAGCCAAGCCAATAACCGATTTTGTTAAGGACAAGCCAGTAATCTTAGTTCCAGGTTGTCCACCAATAGCGGAGGTCATGACTGGAGTAATTGCCCATATTATTACATTCGGTGCAATTCCAGAACTTGATAAATTTGGACGCCCTAAGGCATTTTACCGCCATCGTATCCATGATAAGTGTAATCGACGAGCATATTTTGATGCTGGTCTTTTTGTAGAGTCCTTTGATGATGAAGGAGCTAAACAAGGTTATTGTTTATATAAAATGGGTTGTAAAGGACCAACTACCTATAATTCATGTGCTGAAATGCGCTGGAATGATGGAGTTAGTTATCCAATTCAATCAGGAAATCCTTGTATTGGGTGTGCTGAGGATGGCTTCTGGGATAACGGACCATTCTTTGTTCGCAGAGCAACAATTCCTGGAACTCAAACAACGATTAACCCTGATGCAATTGGTGCAGCAGCTGTAGGTGTTACCGCAGCAGGGGTTCTTGCACATGCAGGACTCACAGTGATGAAACAAAAATATGATGAAAAGCGCGAACATAAAAATGGTGAAAAGCGAGGGGAAGATGAATGAGTGAGCGATTAGTTGTAGATCCGATTACAAGAATTGAAGGCCACCTTCGAATTGAAGCCGACATCGACGATTCTGGTGTCATCAAAGATGCTTATAGTTCAGGTACAGCAGTACGCGGACTGGAATTAATTGTTCGTGATCGTGATCCTCGTGACATTTGGGCGTTTGTTCAACGTATTTGTGGAGTTTGTACAACAACCCATGCACTGGCATCAATCCGTTCAGTTGAAGATGCATTGGACATTAAGATACCAAGAAATGCACATTTAATCCGGGAAATTATGAATGAAGCGTTATTCTTACATGACCACGTGGTCCATTTTTATCATCTCCATGCTCTTGACTGGGTTGATGTTGTAAGTGCCTTAAAAGCCAACCCTGATGAAACATCTAAACTTGCCCAATCAATTTCTAGTTGGCCAAAATCTTCACCTGGCTATTTTACAGATGTACAAAACAAGGTAAAGAAACTGGTTGAAAGTGGACAATTAGGAATTTTTGCTAATGGTTATTGGGGTCACGAGGCTTATAAACTTCCACCTGAAGTCAATTTACTGGCTGTAGCCCATTACCTTGAAGCATTGGAATGGCAAAAAGAAATCGTCCAAATTCATACAATATTTGGAGGGAAGAATCCACATCCACATTATGTTGTTGGTGGAATGGCTACTCCTCTTGATATTAATAGTGATAATGGCATTCATGCCGAGAGATTAATGCGAGTTTCTCAATTAATTGATCAAGCAAAAGAATTTGTTAACCAAGTTTATATTCCCGATCTACTTGCCATTGGTTCCTTCTACAAAGACTGGACCCATGGTGGCGGTTTAAATAACTACTTGTGCTACGGCGATTTCTCGACAACTGATATCTATGATACGAAGAATTATCGTATGCCAAGAGGAATCATTTTAAATGGAAACATAAGCGAAGTCCTTGAAGTTGACCTGAAAAATCCAGATCATATCCAAGAATTCATTGATCATTCTTGGTATACCTATGATGGAAAAGCGGGCGGCGCTGGTAAGCATCCTTGGGATGGTGAGACTGAATTAAAATACACTGGACCAAAAGCTCCATTTAAACAATTAGATACTGATAAAAAATATAGCTGGTTAAAAGCACCACGTTGGAAAGGGCATCCGATGGAAACGGGACCTCTTGCCCGGATGATGGTTGGTTATGCATCAGGTAAAAAAGAGATTGTCGATATCGTTGATGCTACATTAGGGAAGTTAGGACTTCCAATTACTGCATTACAATCTGCTTTAGGTCGTACTGTTGCTCGCGGCCTTGAAACGGTATTAATCGCTGATTGGTTGCGTAATGATATGGATGAATTATTAAAAAATGTTAAATCAGGAAATCAAATCACCTTTGACCGTTCTAAATGGGAACCTAGTACCTGGCCGAAAAAAGCTCAAGGTGTTGGCTGGATGGAAGCCCCTCGTGGAGCACTTGGTCACTGGGTTGAAATTAAGGATGGAAAAACAACAAATTATCAAGCTGTTGTTCCAACTACTTGGAATGCCACACCAAAGGACAGCAATGGTAAAATTGGTGCCTATGAAGCTGCGCTTAAAGGTACACCTTTATTAGATAAGGAAAAACCGCTTGAAATATTACGAATCATTCATTCATTTGATCCTTGCCTTGCTTGTGCTGTTCATTTAACCGATTTGGAAAATAAAGAAACTACTGAAATTCGAATCGGATAGGAGGAGTGTGGTATGGAAATCCCAAATCCGTTTTCTAAAAAGAAGGTAACTAAGCCAAATTTGCCTGGACAAAGCAGTGAATTAAATTTTAGACCAAATCGTGTGACAAAAATTGAACCTATAGGGCCTGATGAGGTAAAGGTTTATGTTTGGGAATTACCAGTTCGTATTTGGCACTGGGTTAACGCGATTGCCATGGTATTTTTAATGGTTACTGGAATATATATCGGCAAACCATTTGCTGGAGCTTTAATTCCAGAAGAAGCATATTACTCTAATTTAATGGGGTGGGCTCGCTATATTCATTTCTTTGCCGCCTTTGTATTTACAGCAAACTCGATATTTCGTTTTTATTGGATCTTTGCTGGGAATAAATTTGCCTCCTCAAATCCATTTACGGTTCTATACTGGAAGGAAATGGTGGAGACAATCAAGTTTTACTTATTTATGAAAAACAAAAAACCACATTATGTGGGACATAATCCATTAGCAATCTTGAGCTATATCCTGTTTATTGGTGTAGGCTCAATTGCGATTATTTTGACAGGCTTCTTCCTTTATTTTGAACCTCAGCCAGGTACATTTTTCGCTACATTATTTGCTTGGGTTCCGTATTTGTTTGGAGGCGACAGTTACACCATTCGGTCTGTGCATCACCTCATAGCCTGGGCATTTATGATATTTTCAGTTATTCACATATACTTGGCTTGGCGTGATGATTATTTAGGAAGAAATGGAACCTTGTCATCCATTGGCACTGGCTATAAAGTGGAGCCTAAAAAGGCGGTTGGAAAAACCAATGACAAATAACAACCAAGACAACAACCTAGAAAAAAAGATTACTATTTTAGGAATCGGCAACACCCTCTTCTCTGATGAGGGTGTTGGCGTTCACGTTCTTCCTCTTCTGGAGGAAATATATGATGGTGATCCAACAATTGAAATTATCGAAGGTTCTACAGATGGAATCAAATTGCTTGGGCCTGTTGAGGATACAGATTATTTAATTGTTATTGATGCGATTAATGCAGGGAAACAAGGCGGCACACTGATTTCATTAGTGGACGAACAAATTCCAGCTTATTTTGGAATTAAGATGTCGATTCACCAATTAGGTTTCCAAGAAGTACTTTTGGCTGCTAAATTGCGTGAAAGATATCCAAAACATATTGTTATGTTAGGTATGCAGCCTTCCTCATTAGAGTTAGGTGTTCAATTAACCGCTGAAAATCAAGAAAAGCTTCCTGATTTAGCCAATCTTGTTAAAAACCAGATAAATCAGTGGAGAGATGTATCGTGAAAAGAGAAGATTTTTTTAAAGAAATGAAAGCTGGCCTTTTTAAAACCTTTAAAACGGTTTATGAGCCTTTTATTGAAGAAGATTTGAAAAAGCTTGAAAAAACTACTGATCAAATGTTGGGAATTAATTGGTTTTATGTTTGTAATGAATATAGTGCCCAAGAGAAATTAAATCAATTTATCGTTAATGGGAAACCAATTATTATCATTAATGAAGATGGGAACGTTCAGGCGATTAGTGGAATATGTCCTGAATGTTCCAATCTTCTTACCTTATCAGTACTATTCGCAACATGTAAATGTTTCAATTGTGAGAAGGAATATAATTTTCAAAAAAGACAAGGAGAGTTATCTTTTTCCGAATTACCATTAAACATGAAAAATGATGGGTACCATGTTGGACTCAAAAAATAATCCAGAGTTTCTACATCAACATAAGTGATAAGGGACTGATTTGCATGCATGAAATGTCTTTAATGGGAGATGTTTTGAACATTATCCAAGAAGATGCCTTGAAAAAAGGTGTCAAAATGCTTGATAAAGTAGAGTTAATTATTGGAGAAGTTAGTAATGTTTTGCCTGATGCCATCAGGATGGCTTTTGATATATTTAAAGAGCAAAATCCGCATTTTATTAATCGTGATGCTATTTTACAAATTCATTTTGAAAAAGCGGAAGCAAAGTGTGTACTATGCGGGAAAGTATATCAACCCGAACAGCGAATTGCCCAATGTCCAGATTGTAGATTGCCATCAGGGAAAGTAACTTCAGGTGAGACATTTCAAGTACTATCATATGAGGGGAGATAACAAACATGAAAGTAACGTTAAGAACAGATGTATTAACTAACAATAATAAGGCAGCTGAGTTTAATAGGGAGCAATTTGCAGAGACAAATACTCTGGTTATTAACATGATGAGTTCCCCGGGTGCAGGTAAAACAACCTTACTCGAAGAGACAGTGAGGTCTTTGTCTAACAAATATCGAATCGCAGTTATCGAAGGCGATTTGGCAACAGAACGGGATGCAGATAGAATTCGTGCCTTAGGAGCTAAAGCGGTACAAATTAATACTCATGGTGGTTGCCATCTTGACGCAAGGATGATTGCAGCTGCGCTTGCAGAATTAGATTTAGATGAAATTGATATTTTATTTATCGAAAATGTCGGAAATCTAGTTTGCCCTTCTGGATACGATTTAGGACAACAGCATAAAATCGCTGTGCTAAGTGTACCTGAAGGTAATGATAAAATACCTAAATATCCTACAATGTTTATGAGAACCGAGTTAGTTTTAGTAAATAAGATTGACTTACTTCCTTATTTGGATTTTAGTGTGGACGAAGCAAGAGCTGATTTAGAGGGAATTAATCCAGAATCAAAACTTATCCCAATTTCAGCTACGACCAAAGAAGGGTTTGAACAATGGGTTGCTTGGATTGAAGGTGTTCATTCAACATGGACTCAGCGCTAAAAATATCAGTCAGAGGAAGAGTCCAAGGTGTTGGATTTCGTCCATTTGTATTTGGACTGGCTGAAAAATATCAGCTTAACGGCACGGTTCAAAATAATATGGATGGCGTTAAGATACAGCTTGAAGGAGAGAGAAACCAGCTTTCAGCCTTTTTATATGATCTTGAAAATATACCGCCCCGCTTATCTAAAATTGATCAAATCAATGTGGAAACAGTGGAAGCATGCAACCATAAAACATTTTCTATTATTGCCAGTGAACGGACTGGAACTTCTATGCTAGTCATTCCTATCGACTCTGCTGTTTGTGATGATTGCTTAGAAGAGATGAAACATCCAGGTGATTTTCGTTATCGTTATCCATTTATTAACTGTACCCAATGTGGTCCAAGATACACGATTATTGGGGAACTTCCTTATGACAGGCCTTATACGACAATGGCTGGTTTTAAAATGTGTCCTGAATGCCAAGCAGAGTATGATAATCCTTTAAATCGGAGACATCATGCTCAACCAATCGCCTGTCCAAAATGTGGACCAAAGGTTTTGTTATTTGATTCAAATGGTGCAGAGATGCCGATTAATGACCCCATTACTGAAGTGATAAGTTTGTTGAAAACCGGAAAAATCGTCGCAGTTAAGGGGATTGGAGGATATCATCTTTGTTGTGACGCTAGAAACGAAGATGCGGTGCAAAAGCTTCGTGCCCGCAAAAATCGCCGTTTTCGTCCACTTGCTGTCATGGCGGCAACAATGGAGGAAATCACAAAGTTTGCTGAAGTTAACCAAGAGGAAAAAGGGCTTTTACAAAGTCCAGAATCACCGATTGTAGTTTTACGGAAAAATAAATCCTGCAGTTTGGCGAAGGGGATTGCACCCGAAATGGATACGGTAGGCGTAATGCTACCGTATTCTCCCCTTCACCATTTATTGTTTGAGGATACGGATGTAACATGTCTTGTGATGACGAGTGCAAATCCATCTGGTCTGCCGATGATTTACAATGAAGATCAAGTTTTTCAATATTTAAAGGGAATTGCTGACTTTTACCTAATTCATAACAGGGAAATCCTACATCCTGTCGATGACTCCGTGATTCAATTAAATAATCACAATCAAGACTTTTTTCGCAGATCAAGAGGATATGTTCCAGACCCACTTACTGCTAAGTGGGACGTAACTGGTGTGGTAGCATTTGGGGGTCAACAGAAGACAACTTTCTCAATCGGGAGAAATGAGCAAATTTTCATAGGTCCTCATATTGGCGACTTGGAAAATTTAGAAACCATTAATCACTATAAACATGAGTTAGATCATCTATTAAAATGGGTAGATATTCCCAAAAGGACAGCAGTTATTGATGCACATCCTGGTTATATGGGTCGAATGCTTCTACAAGACTATCAATTTGATGAAGTCTTGGAAATTCAACATCATCATGCTCACATGGCTGCCTGTATGGGCGAAAATGAACTTTTTGGTGAGGCCTATGGAATTATACTAGATGGGACAGGATACGGTACTGATGGGCATGTCTGGGGGTTTGAAATCCTTTATGGAGGATATTCAAACGTAGTACGGCAGGGACATCTAGCCTATACCCCACTTCCCGGTATTGAAAAGGCTATTAAGGAGCCATGGAGAAATGCTGCGGCAATGCTCATTTCTTTATTGGGGGTCCAAGGGGAAGGCTATGCCAAAAGACTTTTCCCTAATAAAGAAATGGAACTTAACGTAATTAAGAATATGATTTCTAAGGGGATTAACAGCGTTCAAGCTGGTACCTGTGGGAGATTATTTGATGCAGTTAGTGCCATGACAGGAATTTGTGAAAAATCGACCTATGATGGCGAAGCAGCCATAAAATTAGGAGAAATTGCTAGATGGGATGACTCGATATTACCATATTCTTTTGAATTAGATGAAACTGATAATCTGGTAACCTTTAATTTTTCCAAAATGCTTCAGGAAGTTGCCGAGGATGTTCTGAATGGAATACCTGCTGCTTCGATAAGCTCTCGGTTTCACGAAACGATTGTTTGTGCACTTGTGGAAGCGATGCAAGAATTAAGGAAAAGAAATCCATTAAGTTCTAATCAGGTAGTTTTTTCTGGGGGAAGCTTTCATAACAAATATTTGCGAGAACAGCTTACCTTGAAACTGAGTTCAAGTGGTTTTACGGTCTATAATCATCAAAAGGTTCCCTGCAATGATGGGGGATTATCATATGGTCAGTTATTGGTAGCAGCAGCGAAAAGGGGGGAAATGCCATGTGTGTAGGAGTACCAGCAAAAGTAATCGAAAAACATGAGTACACGGCCATTGTCGATGTTATGGGGTCGCAAACAACGGTGGGAATTATATTTATCCCTGAGGTTGAAATAGGAGATTATGTGATTGTTCATGCGGGACAGGCTATGTCCATTGTTGATGAAGAATACGCAAAAGTCAGCGTAGAAGAATGGAGGAAACTAGTCGATGCAAGAAATCCTTAAACAATCCTCTAATCCAGATATTTGCAAATCGTTATTAGTAGCTGTAAGAGAAAAGGCGAAAGAATTTCAAGAAAAGTTCGGTAGAAAACCTGCATTTATGGAAGTGTGTGGTTCTCATACAATGGCCCTAGCAAAATCGGGTGTAAAACAAAGCTTAATCAACGATGTTCAACTAGTTTCTGGACCCGGTTGCCCGGTCTGTGTAACAGATCAAAAATCGATTGATGCCATGATCGCTCTGTCTGAAGGACAAGATCGAATCATTTGTACTTTTGGCGATATGGTACGGGTGCCAGGTTCAACAAGAACTTTATTGGATGCGAAAACAGCAGGTAAAGATGTTCGGGTCTTATATTCGCCCGTGGATGCAATCCGTCTCGCTGAAGAAAATCCTAATAAAGAAGTAATATTTCTAGGTATTGGTTTTGAAACAACGATTCCGATTATCGCTTTGCTTGTTGGTCAAGCGCATACCAAGCAATTAAAAAACTTTTCAATTTGGATGACCACAAAGCTAGTTGAACCTATTCTTCGTTCTTTGTTGGACGCGGGTGAAGCCCGAATTGATGGATTTTTGTTACCAGGGCATGTATCGATTGTCCTTGGAGAAAACTATTATCAGTTTCTTGCAGAAGAGTATCAGGTTTCAGGGGTAATTTCTGGATTTGAACCTGCAGAGCTTTTGAGCGGCATCTATAAGTTAATTGACCTAGCACTAAATAATGAGGCTGAAATTATTAATGATCATCGTTCAATTGTAACCAAAGAAGGCAATCTTGTTGCTCAGGAATGGATGAATACTTATTTTGAAGAATGTGATGAAGCTTGGAGAGGCATCGGTGTTATTCCGAGAAGTGGTCTAGATATTAAGCCGGCATATGATCAATATAATGCCAAAAAACGTTTCCAAATTAAAGTTGAAGAACCTAAGAAAACTAAATGCCGCTGTGGAGAAGTCATTAGGGGGTTAATTGCCCCTAACGAGTGTCCTTTATTTGGAAAAGCTTGTAAACCAGTGAATCCAATTGGTCCATGTATGGTCTCTGCAGAAGGAAGCTGTGCAGCATATTACCATTACATGAGGGAGAGTTTTTAATGGAAAAAATAATCAACTTAGCCCATGGTGATGGGGGAGAACTAAGCCATCGATTAATTCAAGAAGTTTTTGTTGAAGCATTTGGTCATCATAAGCAAGCCATGTTTGATGCTTCTCAATTAAGTTTACCAACAACAGAAATTGCCGTTTCAACCGATTCATTTGTTATTAAGCCGATATTCTTTCCAGGAGGCACTATCGGAAAGTTAGCTGTTGCCGGGACCGTGAATGATTTAGCGGTGAGTGGTGCAAAGCCCTTATACTTGACTTGTGGCTTTGTAATAGAAGAGGGTTTCCCAATAGCGGATTTAAAAAAGGTTGTAATGGATATGGCTAAAGAGGCATCCAAAACAGGTGTTTCAATTATTGCCGGGGATACAAAAGTGGTTGAAAGAGGTAGTGCTGA
>CALCRD010000311.1 GCA_937894355.1 uncultured Bacillus sp. | reverse complement strand
GCTAAAGCACCAGTTTTTACGGGTAATGATGAGCAAGAAATCGAAGTGAAATTTTTCGTAAAAGAGCTTTGGACAAAAATCTTTTAATCGATAACTAGTCATGGTTCTACTTTCTCTCTTTTTTCATATTCATAATACTAGAAATGAAAGAAGGAGTGGTAATCATGGGGAATACAACAGTACGCTTTGCTAATAAACAAGATATTGACAAAATAATCGCCTATTTAAAACGAGCAAACTTGGGAACGGAGGGAGTCGAGAATGCAATTGATTACTTTTTGGTCATGGAGAATGAGTTTGGCGAGTTAGCGGGGACATTGGGAATTGAGCCGGTTGGCGATATCGGACTGTTGCGCTCGCTGGCCGTATCGGCGGCCCTTGATGAAACAGACATCTTACTTTTATTTAATAAAATGCTGTTCCACGCAAAAGATAAGAACCTTGCCAAGTTATATTTGGCCACAAATAATTCCGGATCGCAGGCATTTTTTGAGCTAATTGGCTTTAAGAGAATTGAAAAAGGCCATCTACCGCAGCAATTACTAGAGATTAGCCATGTGAAAACGATTTTTACTGTGGATAACTCGCTATTCATGGAATTATCGCTATAATTCGAGCAAATATCCACAAAGTTATCCACCATATCAAGCTTTTCATCCACAATTTGTGGATAACCCTTGTATTAACCCTCATCTTCTTTTATACTTTCAAAAGAAATGCAGGTCAAAATGTGATAGGATAGACCTATAATTGAAGGTGAATCGATATGAAAACTCTTGTTTGGTTAGTGGATAAGTTTGTGGACAATTTGGAAAGTTACCCACAACTTACCCAGGCAGCTAAATTTTTACAACAAAATGAAGTGGTCGCTTTTCCGACCGAAACGGTTTATGGCTTAGGTGGAAATGCCGAGAACGATGAGGCCGTTGCCAAAATATTTGCAGCCAAAGGTCGTCCATCAGATAATCCACTTATTATTCACATAGCGGAAATTTCCCAATTAGAGGCGTTTGTCAAAAACATACCGACTAACGCCTCTTTATTGATGGGAAAATTTTGGCCAGGTCCATTAACGATTGTTTTGGAAAAAAAACAAGGCAAACTTTCCGAGCTAGCGACGGCCGGTTTAGCAACGGTTGCAGTTCGGATGCCTAACCACCCAATTGCTTTAGCACTTATAAAACAAGCCGGGCTGCCAATCGCCGCACCAAGTGCCAATAAGTCGGGAAAACCGAGCCCAACCCTGGCCCGCCACGTTTATCAGGATTTGAACGGGAAAATTGCTGGCCTTGTCGACGGCGGAGCTACCGGTGTTGGTGTGGAGTCAACGGTAATCGACTGTACCGATGCCATTCCGGTCATCCTCAGGCCGGGTGGAATTACCAAGGAGCAAATTGAGGCGGTCATCGGTGAGGTTGCGGTCGACCCGGCATTAACGAACACTGCGGCAGCGCCGAAATCGCCGGGGATGAAATATCTCCACTATGCACCAAATGCGCCGATGTTTTTAGTGGACGGCAGCCATGAATTTCTTCAGGCTCTGGTAAATGAAAAACGGGCCCAAGGTGCCAAAGTCGGCATCCTAACGACAGAAGAAGCCCAGAACGATTATCAGGCGGATGTAGTGCTGGCTTGCGGTCGAAGAACTAAGCTGGAAACAGTGGCGAGCGCATTATATGAAACGTTACGGGAATTTAACGAAGCCGATGTTGAAGTTATTTTCAGCGAGATATTTCCCGAAACTGGAGTTGGTCAAGCCATCATGAACCGCCTAAGCAAAGCAGCTGGCAATAGGGTTATTGAAGAATAACCGCTCATATTGGTTGGGTGGTCAGATTAAGCGCAAATCTGATAAATAGACGGAAAAATTTCGCTTAATTAGGGAAAATCATCAAAAATAGCTTCAATAGACGGAGAGATTCCGCCTATTGAAGCAAAAAACGTGAAAA
>CALCRD010000310.1 GCA_937894355.1 uncultured Bacillus sp. | reverse complement strand
TCGAGAAGAAAAAAAGCCCCTTGGGACAGCGCTGAATTTTGGGTTTAAAAATTCGTTGATTACCCTTGCAATGAATATCAATAAAGATGAGATCCAACTTGGTACTGAATATTGTGTTTCTAAAAACTTTAAATTACGAGCCGGATTGAATGGTAAAGAACCAACTTTTGGTTTAGGGGTAAAGCTTAATAGACTTGATTTCAACTATGCTTATTGGTTGTCTGAAGCAGGAGCAACACAACTCTTGGGAACTGCTTATTCGTTTTAGATATGATAATATCTAATGATGATTCATGGGGATATTATTAATAGGTTAAATTAGTTAAAAAGCATTCCTGTAATTATGTGATTTGAAGGTTGCAAAAATGCTTCCTGGTACAAATTGATTAAGAAGACAATTCAACCAAGGAGGCAAAGTTAATGAATAATGTAGAAAAGAAATAGTTAGTCGATGGGGATGTTGTGGTTGTTAGTATTGATATAGCTAAAAAGGTGCAATGGGCGCGTATTATTAGCCCTATGGGAGTGGATGTAATTAAATCTATCAAGTTTCATAATAACAGAGAAGGGTTTAAAAAGGTTCTTGGCATGGCCTCTACATGGGCTTTAAGGAACGCTTCCTTTCCTCATAGTTGCTATCTCTAACTGAAGAAGAATTAGCTAACAGTAGGCCGAACGAAGGAATGTTAGGGCATCTTAGAAAGACCACGCGAGAAGTGATAGGGTGAGCCAAAGGGCAAAAGCAAAGAAGCAGCTGATTTAGAGCGAACCTGGTTGAATATTGCGACCTCGCTCCTTCCTAGAGGAGCTATGCTTCCCTAGTAAATTTAAAGTCTGCGAGAAATGTAGACTAAATGAGTATACTAAAAAAAATGGAATAGGAGAGTTATAAGCATGTTGCATATGAAAAAATTTAATTATGCTATTTTTTTATTGCTCCTCTCTATTGTTTACCCATCGCATGCATCAATTGATGTAAAGCTAAAGGGTTCGGTTTCTTCAGAAATAACGGCGCTTCCTGGGGATTCTTTTTATGCAGGGCATCGAACTCGCCTTTATTCAGAATTAAAGAAAGCTGGGAAGAGTGAATCATTCTACGCTAGATTATGGTTTTTCAACCAAAAGGCTGGGAAGTTAAGTCGTTATGATGCTGCTGGATCTTTGTATACTGAGAATTTAATTGATTGGGTTGAGCTGAAATTAGCTGGACCTCTAACAAGCAAAGGACCGAACATAGCGCTATCTGTGGGTAATTTTGAGCTAGACTATTCACCCTATACAATCAGCTTGCGAGACAATGCTGTAGATGAATATGGAGAACCTAATAAAGAATACAGGGGGGTAGCGGTAAAAGATCTAAATTTAATAGGTTGTTCTTGTACTGGATTTTCCTTGTGGGGTTTTGAAAAAAATTCGTCAAAAAATATGCTTGGTACTTCGATAAGCAGGAATTTTAATAACACTAAAATTAATTATGTTGTATATGATTTTAGTGATAGGACCGATTTAACAGCTGAGAAAGTCCGTAGAGCTTCCAAGGGAGAAAGAGTTGGTGAAGATAATAAACTAATATGGGAGCAATTAACTAGCTTTGAATTAGAACAAAGTTTAGGTAAGATTGGAAAGTTGAATTGGTTAATAGTGGATCAAGAGCAAGTTAAAGATGTTTATACAATTGATATTCTTAAGGATGCTAAACTACAGATCCTCTTAGCAGAAAATGAAAAACTTTTCGTTGGCTATCGCGATGTACCGCTAAATTATGATCCGTTATTACGCGATAAAACACCAGAATTTGATACAGATACAGGCTACTACCTCGGGTATAATCCTGTTGATCGTTACCGAGATAGAGCTGGTTTTTATACAGGGGTTAGCATTGACAAACCGACATTTTCAGCAAAGGTACTTATTTCTGCTCTAAAAGAACATGGAGAAAAGGCAAATCGTTACTTGACAAACGAATTGTCATTTTCTCAAGAATTGAATCGTTTTAACTATGAGCTGTTTTCAAAGATAGATCAAACCCAACGATGGTCAAATACTCAAGTATCTGATGTTGGAATAGACAAATTCTGTCGGTTCACGGTTAAGAAAAAGTTACCAGTCAACACAGGTTTTATCATACCTGGAGCCCAAATTCGTCACCAAGATAACGAGAAAATCAATAATACAAGGCTTTCATTATTTCTTCAATATGAATCACCAAAATTGATGAAGGCTGAAGCTGGCATAAGGTACAGGCTAAATGGTGACGATGTAGGGGGAAGATATTGGATCGGCTTTAATTATCAAGCTCCTAACGGTCTAGTTTTCCTTTATCGTTATACGTATCTGCCAGAGCATTCAATATCAGATACTCCATCTGATGGGAAAAAGTATTACGATCCTGATTATAGTATCTTAGAGCAAGATAATATTGTGCAAATGAGTGCAAAGATCACATTCTGAGAAATGAAATTTGGTTGGGCTTTTTGTTAAGGGTTTTAATAATAGTAAGGTTTTTGGGAAATACGTTTCCAGGGGGGAGAGGTATCAGTGAAGTTATTAACTCGACCAAAAGAATTTCTATTGTTATTGTTTACTCTAATGCTCTTAATGGAAATGGCATCTGCATCAAACCTTCTAAAAAATGGAGATTTAGAAGGTGCTGATACAAGTGAATTCACACCGCTATACGCACAGGTTTCTAGTTGTACAGTAATTTTGGAATCAGATGGAAATCGATGTGCCAAACTCGTAATAAACAAACCTCTGAAGATGGATCCGATAGAAGTCAGTTCATCTTTCTTAATAGGTGGTATTAAAGGTTCAGAAGGAACAAATGGAAGTAATGCTATACGGGTAAAACCTAATACAACTTATGAATTTGGTTTTGATATCAAAGGAAATGTTGGTCTGTTAAGGGCACCAAAGCTGTTTGTTTGGACAGAGGAAAACGTAACAGAAAAGAAGGGGAGAACAGAGATTGCAACAACTTTGCTCTCGAATATCGAGGTAACAGATGAATGGGAGCGATATGAGGGAGAAGTGACTACCAATGCCACTGCCTATACCGCCGGCTTAAGACTTCCCGTTTATTATATAAGAGGAGACGCAGAAGACTATAATTACAATAGCTATTTATTAGTAGATAACGTTGTCTTTAGGGAAAAGGAGCAAGTAGATGATGATTCAGGGAGTTCCGAGATAAGCATTAATTCTTTTCCATTAAGTATTACTTCTTCTATTAACACCATAAGTTATTCTAGCCCTGAAACAGGATTGAAAACAGTTAATCGGCTTACTATGAGTTCGCGACCTGTCACGCTGAATAATATTATCGATTTCCAGATTTATTGGTTATACGAAAGTATTGACGATGGCTTTGAAAATTGGAAAGAAAGGAAGCCGCGACCGTATCTTTTTTATGGTAATGGCATAATAAATCTTGATGGCCCGCTATTTCCAGGCTTTAAACCAATCAAAGTCAGTTTGGGTAGGGTGTTTATTAGTTATTCACCTTATGTAGCAAAGCTCAATTACGATTATGCAAAAAAGGCATATGGAATAAGCTTTTCTAATGTAGTTTGGCAAAATATTAATTGTAGTGGCTTTTTTGTCTGGGAGAACGATTCTTCAAAGAGGTATAGTCTGCTAGGGGATTGTTTGAGGCTGAGAACCAGTATTAAATCATGGAGTGGGGATATGATTCTTGTTCGACATCGTGAGGGGCCTCCGATATTTAATTATGGCAGGCTACCAGATTTTGGTGTTACTAAAGAGCTTGCGCAACAATTTAAACTTAACTATAAAATAAATCTTCAATCAAGTATCGAAGCATTATGGATTGATCAGTATAATTATTTGGGTTCTACAACAACTAAAGTTAATGCCCGCAAAATAGATTTAAAAACGAAAAGCCAATCAAACAAATTAGATTTTTCATTTTGGAACTTTGATGAGAATTTTGGACCTCGATATAGGAGTACAGCGCCAGAATTTCTTTATAATGAAGAGAACCGACGAGAGGGAGTAAACCCCATAGATCTATATAAAAATCAACAAGGCTACAATCTAGGACTTGCAAGGTCTTTTAAAGCATCAAACATGGAGCTTTCTTTAAAAAGATATCGGCATGTAAACCGAGAAAAGCCTTTCTCATCTAATATAAAATGGTTTTTGGAAAACCCCAAGCATAGATTAACTGTCTTATTAAGTCAGGATCACAAAAAATCATTTAACTATCAAGAATATGCTTGGGAAATGGTTCTAGCAAAAGATCAAGCCAAGACAATTAAAGGTAATCTTGTCTATATCAACGATTTGACAAAGTATAATAATGATTTGTTTTCTAATGAGCCGATTAAGGAACTATCTATGGAAATAGACTTTAAAAAAGGCTTAATCCCTGGTCTCAATTTAAGAGGAGGATTACAGTGTGCTGCAAAAAACTATTGGTACTTGCGCACCAAATTCAAGTTGCTTAATAATCTTGAGGTGAGAGTATATTGGCGTAATAATAATGTGGTTGAACAGTTGACTCAAATACCACCAGAGATATATGTATCAAATGATGGTACTTTTTGGTGTGATGAATTCAACAGGATTCATTATCCAGACAATCATATACGTATACAATCAAAAGTCACTTTTTAGGCAGTAGGGCTCTTATCGCTTTTCCGTGTAGATAGAGTATTGAAGCTGGAATAACAGAGAAGCGGGTGCGCTATCAGCGAGAAGTAGCTACTGATGCCACTGCCTCTATCGCCTGCTAGGGACCTCCTGTTTATTAAATAAGAGAAACAGCACAAAGTTTTCACTATAATAGTTATTTACTGGACAGTCAAAAGTTTTTTGAGCTATGAAACCAGCAAAACCTCATCAAAACACGGAATTAGCTGCTTAGATTTAATTATTTGTGTTATGGATAAATGTGAGTTACGAGCAAACAGTCAAAGTTGAATTTGTTAAATAAGCATAGGAGGAAAATTATGGTCTACGAAGTAGATGGCAACATCCCCTATGGCAATGTAGTCAATGTTTCTTATGATCATGAAACATCAGTTCCCCAAGTTAACTTTTCTGCCCATCCCCACGGTGGACCAGAGGCACTATGGTTCTGCTTTCGCCTGCTTTCTGCAGGAGAACAAAATCCGGCTAACAAAATCAATCTGGTTCTGCATAACTGTAATAATCTCCTTGGTGGGAGCCTTCCACAGAGCATTCGTCCAGTCATCAGGTATGAGGGAGAACCGTGGCAACGAATCTCGGGAGGAAAACCTATAGAGCTTCCAGATGGGCGCATAACAGCAAGCTGGCAAGTGGACGCACCTTCTACTTATTTGGATTTTGCTCTCTGCTACCCCTATGGCCAGCTTGAATTAGAAAAAATGCTCAAAGAGAGCCAGGGTTTTTGGCAAAAGGATGTAATTGGCGTCAGTCAAAATGGTAGGCCCCTCCTTCGCTTTTCCAATGCTTACGGCAAATTGGGTAGCCAACGCCCTGGGCTTTATTTAATTGCTCGGCAACACTCTGGGGAAACACCAGGCTCCTGGGTTTTAGAGGGTTTTCTCCGCTACATAGTAACCTTAGGCGAAGCTGCCCCACTGGTTTGGGCAGTGCCCCTTGCCAATATCGATGGCATTGAACAGGGAGACTACGGCAAAGATAACTTTCCCTATGATCTAAATCGCGCCTGGGGAACGCCCCCCATGCGTCATGAAACTTTGGTCATCCAAAGGGATTTTGCAAACTGGAAAACCAGGTGCAAGCCTATTTTAGGCATAGACTTTCACGCGCCAGGAGCATGCGAAAAAGATGGTATCTACTGCTTTCTACCCAACCCCGAAAGATTTCCTCAGCACCACAAGCAGGCACAATGCTGGAGCCAATTGATTGCGTGTGGACTCGGACCGGAGTTCGCAAGCCCCAGCTTTGGCAAGGTGGCTAGTCACTCTAGCAGATGGGAGAGTCCTAACTTCACCACCTTTTGCTGCAAAGAAAATATTTGTGGCCTTTCTTTTGAGACACCCTATTCTGCAGTTGGGGACCGGGTCTTGACTGTAGATGAGTATCTAGAGGCGGGAGCACGCATAGCCCGGGCGATTGTGGATAGTCAACTTTTAAAAGAAGCGTAAATGAAATGAGTTTCGGGGGTAATAAAAGTGGCAGGGAAGCAATTTTGCTCCAGGTGGTGATCGATGCCACTGGAAGATGGAGATCTTTCAGCAAAGGCCGGAGTTCCCCATTTTAAGGGGCGTCCAGAAGACGGGAAAATACAGTCCCTGCTACTTGATTAGCTCAGCCATTGATGTGCGGAAGACACGGCATTTTGAAGGGGAATATCAGCTCACCAAGGATATCATAAAACTGCTTGAAAGAGTTACTTTTTTATTTGTTTGTCATTGAAAACTTTTGACTGTCGTGTTATTTATTAGTAGGGAATATTGTATTTAGGGAAAGGAAGTAGATTCCACACAATCAGAGATTTATTAGCTGAGCGGTAACAAGTAGTTATTGTATAGCTCTTCAATAAAAGAGCAATAGATAATTGAAAAACGGAGGGACAACGATGAAATTAGCGTTAAGGCAGTATCGTTTTATAGTGTTTATATTCCTATTATTAGCAATACCAAGCGTGTCATTTGCAGCTAATCTCCTGAAAAATGGGGATTTAGAAGGTGCTGATATAAGTGAATTCACACGGACGTACGGTTCTATTGCTACTGTTACAGTAATTTTGGAAGAAAGTGGAAACCAATGCGCTAAACTTGTGATAAATCAACTTTATAAGCCGGAGCCAACCCCGGAGGTTAGTACATCTTTGTTAATAGGTGGTGCTAAAGGTTATTATGGAGAGAATGGAAGCAATGCTATCCGGGTAAAACCTAATACAACTTATGAGTTTGCTTTTGATATCAAAGGAGATATTGATACCAATGAACATATTGGTTTGTTAAGATCACCAATGTTATGGGTTTGGGAAAGGGGTAAAGAAAAGGAAAGGGCTGGGAGAACAGAGCTTCAAACATCTTTTGGGAAGACGAATATTGAGGTAACAAGAGAGTGGGTGCGATATGAGGGAGAAGTGACTACCAATGCCACTGCCTATACTGCCTGCTTGAGATTTCCTGTTTATTATGTAAAAGATGATGCACGAAATTTTGATTTTGATAAGGGCTATTTATTGGTAGATAACGTTGTCTTTAGGGAAAAAAAATAAATTTTATACATCCAGCAGGTTTATTAGCTGAACGATAACAATTGTTTTTGGGGGATAGCTCGTTAAATAAAAAAGCAAAAGAAAAATGGAGGGGCAATGATGAAATTAGCATTAAGACAGTATTGTTTTATAGTGTTTATGTTTTTATTATTAACAATACCAAGCATGTCATTTGCAGCTAATCTCCTAAAAAATGGGGATTTAGAAGGTGCTGATATAAGCGAATTCACACGGATGTATGGGTCTATTGCTACTGTTACAGTAATTTCGGAAGAAAGTGGAAACCGATGTGCTAAACTCGTGATAAACCAACTTTATAAGCCGGAACCAAACCCGGAGATTGGTACAGGTTTGTTAATAGGTGGTATTACAGGTTATTATGGAGAGAATGGAAGTAATGCTATCCGGGTAAAACCTAATACAACTTATGAGTTTGCTTTTGATATCAAAG
>CALCRD010000309.1 GCA_937894355.1 uncultured Bacillus sp. | reverse complement strand
TCCTCAGGCTTTCCTAAATGCCCTAATGGAATGGTTGCCTTTAATTGTTCTAATATTTTCTCAGGCACTGCTGCAGTCATATTCGTTTCAATGAATCCTGGAGCAACCGCATTAACATTGATCCCTTTTCTACCTAACTCCTTGGCCCATGATTTCGTCATCCCCACAATACCTGCTTTTGCCGCCGCATAGTTAGTTTGCCCAACATTCCCGTAAATACCTGAAACAGATGAAGTGCTGATAATTTTCCCACTTCCCTGGGCAATCATTGTTGGCAAGACAGCGTGAGTACATAGAAATACCCCAGTTAAATTGACATCAATTACTTTTTGAAAATTCTCGAGGGTCATTTTCGCAAGCATGGCATCCCTAGTGATTCCGGCGTTATTAACCAAAATATCGATAGTACCAAAAGTATCTAGAACTTCCTGCACCATCCGATTCACACTGTCCTGATTAGCAACATCCACTTGAAAAAAAGCGACTTGATAGCCTTTGTCTCTTAATTCTTGGGCTTTTTCCTTCCCAATACTTTCATTAAAATCGGCAATGGCTACACTTGCCCCTTCAGATGCAAAACGCTCTGCAGCGGCAAATCCAAGTCCATTTGCTGCCCCTGTAATAATTGCCACTTTTTCTGATAATCTCATTATTCTTCACACTCCTCACCATTGAAACTCTGAATTCGCTCCGTTTAATGACCCGATTACCATACACAAATGAGGAGAAATTTTTATGAATTTATCTGCTGTGTCCAAACATTCCTGGTAAATCTGTTCATTCATTGACAATTCCAACTCGTTTAATACATATTCAGAAGATGACCATTTCATGTGAAATAATCCAAGCTTTTAGCCAAAACAAAGCTAATAAGCGCTCGCTCTGTTCGATTACCTCGTACTCAAATTTAAAATTCGATCAATTATCGTTGACCATTTCCTATCCCGTTATGATTAATAACTTATTTACGAATAACTTTTTAGTAATTAAACATAATAAATGTGTGTTAATGATTAAATAGGAGGGATGATTTTTATGATAAACCAACAAGGTCAAACACATGTAAATATGCACACAGGGACTATTCCTCAACAGCTGAATCACGGTGGTCATGAAGTAATGGATGTTCATGAAGTATTATCAGGAACAGTTGGCACATTAAATCAATACTCACTTTTGCGTAAATATGTAAAAGATCCAGAGCTTCTCACGATTATGGATCGTCAATATCAGTTTATCCAAACTGAATATAATATTACCGTAGATTGTTTCAAATCAGGCCAAGATCCTGCACAGCCAACTCAAACCTATAATATGACTCAAAATAATAATGATTTTATATATGGCTTAACTCCTACCGCACCAAAAAAACCAATTCAATCTGATATGGAGATGTCAGAGGAATTAGTTGCCGGATGCTTATTATCCTATGCCAAAAATAATGCCACAGCAAAAACGATGGCAGCCTGCGAATCAACCAACCCAGTTGTTCGTCGTGTCCTAGCCGATTCGATTCCCAATTGCGTTGAGATGGCTTATGAGCTTTCCATCTTTCTAAATAAGCATCAAAAATATCAGGTTCCACAATTTTCTCAGCAAGATATGATGCAAATCACCAATTCCTTTGCACCTGCTCAAGGCCAACCACAAATTCAATTTAACAATAATATACAACATTAAGGCGTAAGAGAGGAAACGGCTCACGACTAACAGAAGTATATATTAGCGGAGGTTTTCCGGTTATTTGCAAAAAAGTGCTCATTTCGGGGGTAATAAGCGGAGGTTTTCCGGTTATGGCTAGAAAAATCCCTTACTTTCGCATTTTTTGCTTCAATAGGCGGAATCTCTCCGTCTATTGAAGCTATTTTTGATGACATTCCCCAATTAGGCGGAATTTCTCCTTTTATTTCACAGTTCTGGTGCTTAATCTAAGCGGACCACCCAACCGCTACTGTTTTTTAATTGCTCATCTCAGAAATTAACTCAATCTTCTCTACTAAGTTCTCTAATACTGAATTTAAATCTGCATACCCATAATAACGGATATGTATGACTGCTTTTCCTTTAGAAGCAAACACTTCTTTAACTTCATCTTCCTCATGAACAATCAAGAGATCAAAGTCTGGATGTTTTGTTTCAATAAAATCTTCTCCGCTATTTTCATATCTATACCGCTTTATTAAATCAGAAATTAGGTTATCAGCCATCGCTGGTATACTCAACTGAAAAACCTTTGTACTAATACTTGGTGAATATTCACCGCTCCCGTCTCTCCACATTTTTCCGGGCACCAATCCGTTTTCATCGGTATCATATTGCAGCGGTGCCAACAGACTCCAATCATACGTATACCGGTTGGCCCAATCAACATCATCTCTCATATATTCAGATCCCCCTCGAACCAAAGCAGGATTCTTCTCTACATCTGCTAATCTGACAATAGGTAAATTAATACTCTCTTCTGGCAAAGTTTTCGTATCCCTTTTTACAAGCTGTGTGAATGGAAGTATTGCACTCAATCCAATAACTACTGAAAAAAGGAAAGCGATAATAGAATGTAATCTGTAGTGCTTCTTCCAGGGAGCATGATGGTCAATCGGTTTTCCCTCGGTGAGATTTTTTCGCAAAGCCCGAATCGAAATAGATGCTTGGAATGAAGTATAGGCCGAATATCCGAGGAAAACGGCTATAATAGTTTGTTGAATTGCTAGCCCTTCAACTAAAACTAAAGTTGGGGTGCCATCTAGAACCCAAATAGCAAACAACATACCAATCAATAAGATCATTCCGACAGCAACGATAACAGCATTCATAGCGAGTCTTTTATCCAGTTCCTTTAATGCAAATGATTGCTCGGCAGGATCAGTGTGCAGCTCTGGTGCATTAACCTCAACGGGTGATGAAAATACTTTAAAATAATTAAAGCGTGTCACATAATCCCAGCCATTTTCCGCATACATTTGTACTTGTTCTGGTGTAATCTTCTTATTTATGGATACATCGATTCTGTATCTCATCTTTTTCGGTTCCCCTCTTACAAAATGGGCAAAATGGATCCCCATCTTCTTTAGATGGTATCCCTTTTCTGCCAAGTCTGAAAACCAGCTTTCATGTTCGCCAATTCTCCAATAATCACTGGGACGAAGTTTACGGACAATCTTATTCATTTTCATCACCTTCCACTAATATACCGCCGTCTTGAATCAAGGATTTTAACCGACTATACTCTATACGCAAAGCCTGTTCTCCTTCAGTGGTAATTTGATAGGTCTTTCTCCTGCCATCATCTTCTGCTAGAGAAATAAGACCGTCTTTTTGCATCCGTGAAAGTACTCCGTAAAGTGTCCCAGGTCCCATTGTTAATCTGCCCTTCGAAACTTCTGTAATTGCATGCATAAGCTGATAACCATGGTTAGGGTGCATTAACGCTAATAGTACATAATACATTGCTTCGGTCATTGGTCCCCCATTATATGCCATTTTACATTCCTTCTTTCTTCCTGCCTTAGTTCTTCAAGATTTTATGTTTCTTGATATTATGCTACGCGATATATCGTATAGCATAATATTACTTCCTAAAATTCCCTTTGTAAATATAAAACTTAGATTAATAAAAAACAGCATTAGACTAGGTCTAATGCTGTTTTAATTCCATATTTAAAATCCCCTAAAATGATACGGTTACTTCTTCCAACGGCCAATAGCGAAGATCTACCTTTCCAACAACCTGTTCTACAGATATAAATCCAAAGTGCCGGCTGTCCCAGCTCCCAAGGCGATTATCTCCTAACACGAATACTTTGCCATCTGGTACCTTTTTTTCACCGGTAATTTCCTTTAAGGTAAAATCTCCTGTTAATCGTCCGCTAAGTGTTTGTTCGCGATACTTTTCTAAATATAATTCCTCTTGTGGTTGTCCATTAATATATAATTTGTCATCTAAATATTCAATGTTATCACCGGGTAAACCGATAATCCGCTTAACAAAATCCTCTTTTTCATTAGCGTGAAATACAATAACATCGAAGCGATCTAAGTCCCCAATTTGATAACCAATTTTATTGACAACAAGTTTATTGCCATCCTCAAGGGTTGGCATCATGGATTCACCTTCAACTACATAGTTAGAGAAGAAGAACGTACGGATGAATGCAAAAATGATGATCCCGACTGCAAATGCTTTTATCCATTCTAGACCTTCTTTTTTAATTTCTTCTTTCACGATATCTCCCCCATCCCTAAAAAAGACTCTTTCTATCAGCCATTATGCTCCTATTTAACACTCATATTCAATCTTACTTCAATTCTTTTGCCAACATACCAAAGAATAAAAATAACAATACAAATAATGGTAGTTCTTAGAGGTTGTGTTACCAATGAGCGGATATCGTAACCAACAAAACTCATAGTGAAAATCATGACCATTTTCCCGGCAAATACAGCTAACATATATTGAGCAATACTAACTTTTGAAAGTCCTGCAACAATATTGACCACTGCAGAAGGAGTAAAGGGGAAACATAACAAAATAAATAATGGTCCAAATCCATGTCTTTCCACCCAATTCATTAACTTTTGCACTTGGGGATGCCTTTTCAAAAATTGCAAGAGCCTTCTTTGTCCATACTTCCTAATAATGAAAAACACGAGAATAGCCCCTATACTAGCACCTGTCCAGGATATTATGAAACCAACCCACAACCCAAAAGCATTAGCATTGGCCATAACAAATAAAAATAACGGCATAAATGGCAAAAACGCTTCAATCATTGGCAAAAAGAGACCTGGTAGCGGTCCAAATGATCGATATTCTTCGATTAGCTTCATTATATTATCCATTGTAAACCAGTCTATAAATGTATCAAATTCCATTAAATATCTCCTCATTAACCACAGCATGAATATAGCGAAACTTCCAGTCCAAGGGATTTCCTTGTTAAACCTAAAAAACATTTTTTTAAAAAAAGACTGTGTTAATGTTCAATGTTGATTATTCGAACTTTGTTGATTGGAGCGGAAGGTGCGAGACTCCTGCGGGAGGTAGCGGGACAGGTAAGACCCCGCAGGCGCAAGTCGCGCCGAGGAGGCTTACCTCCCGCCCCTAAGGTGCGCGAGCGACCTGTAGCGGAAATCAACAGCCAAGTTTAATACAGCCTTTTTTAGGGCACCTCTATATAAGTCTTATTTTAACACTTTTTTCTTATAAAAGAGAATGTTGCCAACTAATTTGAACGAACTTCATCTTAGTATGTCTTTTTTTTAGACTGACAAGTAGCCTTTTTTCATAAAAGTAATAGATGTTACACAGACTTAATAGAACCCAAATAATATTTTTTTGCAAACAGGAGAATTTAACTTGAATTTAGCGTAGAAATTTCGTATGATGGTATCGAACCTATGTTCTACTTTTTCCAAGGAGTGAGATTTATGACAAGGATACCTGAGGAAGAAAGAGACATGATGGAAAAAGCGATTTATTTACCAATGGTTATCACCGTATTAAACCGTGATCTTTCAGTCATCGACAAAAGTCCATTTAAATTAAAAAAACCATATTTATTATTAGTTGAGGAAACGCTAAAGGTTATCCAAAATGAACTGGCTGAAGTAAAACGCTGTATGAAGCAACAACAGTTAAAGGTAGCAGAAATTCACCGTGATGAAGCCTTCACGATGTTCATGTTTCTTTACAAAGGTTTTGAGGAACATCATAACTACTTTAACCCTCGAATTCGCAATAAGGTACAGGAGCTATTAGAATATTACTTATATCGACGCCACATTTCCGGTTTGACAAAATAAAGCTAGCAAACCTTTCTAATCCTCCTCACAAATCAAATTGAAGCATGTCCATTTACCGGCACATGCTTCTTAAACATCGATTTAATATGAATCGTAATGACCCTTTTCAGCCACATTTAGATGATATATGAGATT
>CALCRD010000308.1 GCA_937894355.1 uncultured Bacillus sp. | reverse complement strand
TGCCCCGTACTCCCGCAGGAGTCTTCGCACCTTCCGCTCCAATCAACTAAGTTTGGAAAATCATCATTGAACATTAACATAACTTTTTTAAAAAACAAAAAACTCCCGTCCCTAAAACAGGGACGAGAGTTACTCGCGATGCCACCCTGGTTGAAAGCAAAGCTTTCCACCTTGATAAAGATAACGGTTTTTAGCCGAAAGTAATTACTAACCAGATTATGGCGTTCCATACTTTACTCGAGGATGGATTCACAAATGTCAGCCACCGATTTTCACCAACCATCGGCTCTCTTAAGAATGATCAATTTGTTACTAGTTCCTCTCACTGCATTAAATTATTAAAAATTACACCCATAATGTACTATAATTATTCCTAATATGCAACTAATTATACCGCTTGTGTTTCTTTAGCTTCCTTTACCATTTTAACAAAATACTCAGTAATTCGGTGATCATCAGTTAGCTCTGGATGGAAAGAACACCCTAAAAAGTTCCCTTCGCGAGCTGCAACGATCCGTCCATCATGTTTGCAAATCACTTCAACATTTTCGCCAGCTTCAACAATATGAGGCGCACGAATAAACACTGCTGGGAAATCCTCTGCAACACCTGTAATATTTAAATCCGCTTCAAAGCTTTCCCGTTGACGCCCAAATGAATTCCGCTCAACCGTTACATCCATTGCACCGATATGTGGCTCTTCATAACCGACAACTCTTTTTGCCAAAAGGATAAGTCCAGCGCAAGTACCAAAAACAGGTTTTCCTTGGTTTGCAAACCTTTTTAGCTCATCCAAAAAATTATACTTATCAATTAACCGGCGCATCGTTGTGCTTTCGCCACCGGGTAAAATTAACCCATCAACTTCAGCTAGCTGTTCAACCTTTTTTACGACAACTGCCTCTGCTCCAGATTCTTCAATGGAACGTACATGCTCACGGACCGCTCCCTGTAATCCAAGAACCCCTATTTTTATCATTGTTTACTCCTTACCAACCACGATCTTGCATACGAGCTCCAGGAGCTATTGTAGAGATTTCAATACCCTTCATAGCTGTTCCTAACCCTTTAGAAAGACTCGCAATTAATTCATAATCTTGGTAATGTGTTGTTGCTTCAACGATTGCTCTAGCAAATTTTGCTGGGTTTTCTGATTTGAAGATACCAGAACCAACAAATACGCCGTCAGCGCCAAGCTGCATCATTAAGGCAGCATCAGCAGGTGTTGCTACACCACCAGCAGCGAAGTTAACAACAGGAAGCTTACCTAAGCGTTTGATTTCAAGAAGGATTTCATAAGGAGCGCCAAGAAGCTTAGCTTCTGTCATAAGCTCGTCCTCATTCATACCAACTACTTTACGAACCTGTGCATTTACTTTACGCATATGACGAACAGCTTCTACGATATTACCTGTTCCTGGCTCACCTTTTGTACGAAGCATAGAAGCTCCTTCACCAATACGACGAGCTGCTTCGCCTAAATCACGGCATCCGCAAACAAATGGTACAGTATAGTCTCTTTTATTCAAGTGGTATTCTTCGTCAGCAGGAGTTAATACTTCACTTTCGTCTATGTAGTCAACACCCATTGCTTCTAAAATACGAGCTTCTACGATATGGCCAATACGAGCTTTTGCCATTACTGGGATTGAAACTGCACCCATAACGTCTTCCATAATAGTAGGGTCAGCCATTCTCGCTACTCCACCAGCGGCGCGAATATCTGAAGGTACTCGTTCTAATGCCATAACTGCTACAGCGCCTGCTTCTTCAGCAATTCTAGCCTGTTCAGCATTAACAACGTCCATAATGACGCCGCCTTTTTGCATTTCTGCCATTCCTCTTTTTACACGATCTGTTCCTGTTTTCATGTTATAATTCCCCTCCAAGGTGATAAATATGTTTCCGTAAATTAATTAATTCTATCGGATTATTGATTTTTTCCTTTATGAAAATAAAACAACAAAAAAAGGCTCCTGTCAAGGCAGGAACCTATTTGTTTAGAACCAACTTTTTACAGCAGACGATATACTTCCCCAAATATCGCCAAAGAAACTACCAATTCCGCGCATCATTAATACAAATCCATTTGCCTTTTCGACAGTTTCTGCGGCTACTACATCTACCTTAATTGAACTGTTACCTTTGTCAGTAATAAAACCAAGATCAGCACCATTTTTAGCTTCTAATGTTACATAACCAATTTTTTCACCTTTTTTAACTGGAGCAGTTAATTCTCCATCCTTAGTCAATTTCTTTTTATCTAAAACCAATACTGGTTTATAATTTTCCTCTTCGCCACTCTTTAATACTAAACTAATAGAATCTTTTGTGTGAATTTTCACCTTATCGCCTTTACCCTTAATTACTGGCAAAGATTTTTTCCCTTTTACTTGATAATTCTTATCTAAAACCTTTTCTTCAGAAAAATTAGTAAAGGCATAGTTCAGCATTTTTTTAGTTTCATCAAAGCGAATTTTCTTTTCACTATTATTTCCATTTTCATCCACAGCGTCCATGATAACAGTTATATAGCGGTTACCCTTTCTCTCAGCTGTACTTGTGAAGCATAGTCCAGCAAACTCCGTAGTCCCTGTCTTTAATCCGTCAACACCTTCGTAACTAAATAAAAGAGTTGGCAGCATCCAGTTCCAATTTGCCATTTGGATCATATCATCAGTGCCTTCGCGAAACTTCTTCTTAGGCGTACTAGCCGTTTCTAGAATTTCTGGATAATCATTAATTAAATGAAAAGCTAGTTTTGCTGTCGCTTTTGCTGACATCACATTTTCTGATTCAATAGTTCCGGTATGATGGTAACCATGCAAATCTTTGTTATTTAAGCCTGTAGAATTGAAAAATTCAAAATTCTCCATTCCAAGTTCAGTTGCCTTTTTACTCATCATTTTCACGAAATTAGCTTCTGATCCGGCAATAGTTTCTGCAATTGCAATAGTCGCTCCATTGGCTGAATAAATTGTCATAGCTTCATATAGTTCACGAATAGTATATTTGCCATCCTTACGTAAAGGAACATTTGACAATGCTGGATAATCTTGTGAAATATCATAGACATACTCACTTACGCCATATTCTTGGTCCCATTTTACTTTTCCCTCTTTAATAGCTTCCAGAAGGAGATACTCAGTCATCATCTTCGTCATACTTGCTACACCTAATACAGCATCAGAGTTTTTTTGATATAATATTTTCCCCGATTTTGCATCAATTAAGATGGCCGCTTTAGCTCTAACCCCTAGAAAATCATCTGCTGCTTCTGCTTTTTTTGGTACAACAGAAATAATAGATGTTACAATCAAAATCGATGTTGCCAAGACAAGAAACCACTTACGAAAACTTTTCAACTGTGTTACCTCCAAATCTTTTATATGAAAAATATATTTTGAGAGTAATAGACTCTTTATTTTCACTTTGATTAGTTTAACATAAAAAAATGGAATAAAAAAGACAGAGAATTTCTTCTCTGCCTCCGATAAATAAAGGAAAATCACTATTTGTTTATGAAAGAGAATAGTTTGGTGCTTCCTTAGTAATTTGAACATCATGTGGGTGACTTTCCCTTAAACCAGCACCCGTCATTCTGATAAATTGAGCTTTCTCTCTTAAATCTTTTAAATCCTTTGTTCCACAGTATCCCATACCAGATCGAATTCCGCCAATCAATTGATAAATTGAATCAGCAAGCGGCCCTTTATATGGCACCCTTCCTTCGATTCCCTCTGGGACAAATTTCTTATTATCTTCTTGGAAGTAACGATCTTTTGAACCTTTTTCCATCGCACTTACAGAACCCATTCCTCTATATACCTTAAAGCGACGTCCTTGATAAATCTCAGTATCACCAGGACTTTCTGTTACACCTGCCAACATACTTCCTAACATAACTGCATGTCCACCAGCAGCTAGAGCTTTTACAATATCACCAGAATATTTTATTCCACCATCAGCAATAATGGCTTTCCCATGTTTACGTGCTTCAGTAGCACAATCATATACTGCTGTAATTTGAGGAACACCCACACCAGCAACAACACGAGTTGTACAAATTGATCCAGGTCCAATTCCGACCTTCACAACATCAACGCCTGCATCGATTAACGCTTTTGTAGCGGCTGCAGTAGCGACGTTTCCGGCAATAATTGCTAACTCAGGGTAATTACTCCTAATTTCCTTTACCGTGTTTAGAACCCCTGCAGAATGACCATGAGCAGTGTCAATAACAATTACATCAACATTAGCCTTAACAAGTGCCGCTACCCTTAACAGAGTATCACCTGTTACACCAACTGCCGCACCTGCTAACAAACGTCCTTGTTCGTCTTTAGCGGAATTTGGGAACTCAATAACTTTCTCAATATCCTTAATAGTTATTAGTCCTTTTAATACGCCGTTTTCATCTACGAGTGGAAGCTTTTCAATTTTGTATTGTTGCAAAATCTTCTCAGCTTCTAAAAGACTAGTTCCAACTGGTGCTGTTACCAAGTTCTCTTTCGTCATAACATCAGAAATAAGAATTGAATAATCTTGAATGAATCGCAAATCACGATTTGTTAAAATACCAACAAGTTTTTGTTCTTCAGCATTATTAATAATTGGAACACCGGAAATTCTGTATTTAGACATTAATTGTTCTGCATCAAACACTTGTTGTTCTGGGGTTAAGAAAAATGGATCTGTAATGACTCCGCTTTCTGACCGTTTTACTTTCAATACTTGATCAGCTTGTTGTTCAATCGACATATTCTTGTGAATAATGCCAAGTCCACCTTGGCGAGCAATTGAAATTGCCATATCCGCTTCTGTTACCGTATCCATTCCTGCGCTGATAATTGGGATATTCAAGTTGATCTTTTCCGTTAATTGTACTTGAAGATTTACATCACGAGGCAACACTTCCGATTTAGCTGGGATAAGCAATACATCATCGAACGTTAAACCCTCTTTACTAAATTTAGATTCCCACATTTTACTTTTTACCTCCTGGATACGAAAAAATATTATTAGTAGGTTATCAATTGGATAAAATACTGTCAAGGAATGTAACTTATGTTAGATTATTCAGATTATTATAAATTAAATTAAATACTATTCAATTTCTGTAAATTGTAGCAAATCTCATCCACAAAGGGTAGTTTCCCCTTTAAAACGAAATGCTTCCCTCTAAAATGAAATATTTAATTTCGAGGCTAAAATTGCTATATATTCAAAAATTATTTTACCTTCTAAACTCTTAAAAAGGTGGCTAACATTTGATGTCTAATTACCACGATTGGAAAAGCTACACAATGTTCTTCTCTGCTTCTTATACTCAAGCTTTTTTGAAAAATTGTTACCAAAGGCAGCAGCTTGAACAAGCAGAACAAAAAAGTTATCAAAACTGTTATCCATTCATCTACTATTTAGAACATGGTAAAATTTACTATACCCAAGCAGCAGAGGCTCCTTTAATGATTAGACCAATATTACTTTTTTATGGATTTTCCCATTTAATAAAAGCATGCCTATTAATTAAAGATCCCAATTATCCTGAAACAACCTCAGTTTTAGCTCATGGAGTTTCATCTCGAAAAAGGAAAAAACAACAATATAGCTTTTTGGAGGATGAAGTAAAAATTCAAAAGACAGGCCTTTTCCCCTTTATGACTGAAAAGTTGTTTCACATGAAACATTTTGAGGGAGAAAAGTTCACGATGAGAAACCTTCTAACTTACATCCCTGAAATGAGCCAACTTTTTTATCAGCTAGAAAAGAAACAAACGTTTGAAAATGTTTCATATGATGGTAGCACCTTTATTATATCAAATAAAATATTAGACACCTTTCATATGACTGCAAAACGCTTCGAAGATTTTTTGCAAACTAAATTTAAATTACCTGTTTCTATTTTACCATTTGAAAGAAATTCATTAAAGATAACAATAGACGATAATGGATTAGAAGAAATGCATCCCTTTAGAATTAATATACTAACAAAGGAATATTCATTCCCGCTTTACAAAAATGAATTAATGCAATGTCCTGAAATACTTATGCATTATTTGCTCCTTTATAATCTAAGTATGATAGCTCGCTACGAAACAGAATGGTGGAGTGAGTTATTGAAAATGATGTCCAATAATGATTTTCCCTTTATCCAATCCTTTTTGGATATAACTTTAAGTAAGGGGCCTTATCTTATTTATCAATATTTAACTAGCCAGATGGAAAAGTAACTCAACAAATTTATAAGGGATTATATTAACTTTTTCATTACAAGATAGGATATTAAAGACATCCATAAGCCTTTTTCTTATTTGAAATTTGCAAGTTCCACTCGTAATAAAGCGGGGCGTTCCAGTTAGCCATCCCTTCCTGCATTGACTGAAACTAGCACCAACAGGCTTTCTTCCCTTTGTCTTAGTTAACTTATCCACTTGGTTAATCACTGTCCAAAACAGCTCTTAGCTATTTTCTGGGTGCCTC
>CALCRD010000307.1 GCA_937894355.1 uncultured Bacillus sp. | reverse complement strand
AGATAACTACCAAGCTCTGGAACATCACCTTCGTAATAAATAGGAAGTCTCAAGCAGGCTTTATGGGCAGTACCGTTGGTAGTCACTTCTCCCTGATAGCGCACCCACTGTTGTGTTAATTCAATCGTATCTAAAAACGTATCTATCTGTTCACGTCCCTGAAAATACCCTCCTCCCTTTTCTGGCCAAACAAACATCCTTGTACGCCTCAATAAGCCAATGGTTCCTTTGACATCAAAACTAAATTCATAAGTTGTGTTGGGCTTTACCCGCAATGCCTTGCTTCCATCTTGTCCGTCGTTACCCCTAGCTCCACCTATCAATAAAGCACCGTTAGCAACCTTTTTTTCACCCATCATTTGATATTGAATAAGCTCAAGCTTAGCACAACGATTCCCATCAGGTTCTTCAATAATGGAGCATTTAACATTGTTAGTCAGTTCAACTGTAAATTCACTAACATCTTTCCCTTCCAAATTTCCATTTTTGAGAAGGTTTGATGCAGAAGAGACTACTGTAGCTAAAACAACCAAAACCACAATCAAACTAGGTCTTTTTAGTCGAGATAATAATCTCACTTATCTCTCTCCCCCCTGGTTACTCATTTTCACTAACCGAAGATAATATGCGAAACCTTACTGTCTTCCAAAGTCTTAATGAAGCCCTAATAAATTCTCTTTCTTCAACGACCTCTTGAAACTAAAATTTAATGCTTACACTCATTTGCAAAATATTCTCCGGCTCTAGAAGACTATAATCAGGATCATAATATTGTTTCCCGTCAGATGGTATCTCTTCAATTGCATTCTCAGGTATATATGTATAACGATAAAGAAAAGCCAGTCCATTGGGAGCTTGATAATTTAATCCAATCCAATATCTTCCTCCCACGTCGTCACCACTTAATTTATACCTGATACCCGCTTCTGCCTTCATCAACTTCTGTACGTCGCATTGGAGAAAAAGTGAAAGTCTTGTATTTTCAATCATCATATTATCTTTGTAACGAATTTGAGCCCCAGGCATAATGAAACCGGCTTTAATTGGAAACTTTCGTTTAACTGTAAGCCGACAAAACTTATCTAATGTAACATCAGATACTTGAGTATTTGACCAGCGTTGGATTTGATCAATCTTTGAAAACAACTCATATTCAAAGCGATTAAAATCCTGAAAAAGTGACAATTCTTTCGTTAAGTAACGGTTTGCTCTCTCTCCATGCCCCTTCAAATCTGAGATAAGTACCTTTGCTGAAAATGCCGATTTATCAACACTAATTCCAGTATAAAAACCCACCCTATCCCGATTGCGATCAACAGGATTATATCCAAGATAGTGGCCTGTATCTGCATCAAATTCCGGTGTTCTATCGCGCAATAGTGGATCATAATTCAGTGGTACATTACGATAGCCAACGAAAAAAGTTTCGTTCTCTGCTAGGGGGACCTGTAGTTTAGCATCCTTGAGAATATCAATTGTATGAACATCTTTCACTTGTTTTTGAGCCGCTATTAACCCCTTGAACATTCCAATCGTACCTAGGTTTTGTTCTAATTCGAAGCTGGATAATTGCTCCCAGATAAGTTCGTTATTCACCCCAACGCTTTCGCCTTTAGAAGCTCTACGAACTTTCTCCGCCGTTAACTCGGTCCTATCACTAAAATCATAAAAGAGAAGATTAACCTTAGTGTTATTAAAATTCTTGCTTAGCGAGGTCCCAAGCATATTTTTAGATGAATCTTTTTCAAAACCCCACAAGGAAAAGCCAGTACATAAAAGGCCTAATAAATCAAAGTCTTTTATAGCTACGCCTCTATATTCTTGATTTCGTTTTCCGTATTCATCTAACGCATTGTCTCGCAAACTGATTGTGTATGGTGAATAATCTAACTCAAAATTGCCCATAGACAGATTGACATTAGGTCCTTTGGGTGTTAGATTACCAGCCAGTTTCACCTCAACCCAATCTATTAGATTATCTGTATATAAATATCCAGCTGCATCATACCGACTTAGCTTCCCTGCCTTTTGATCTAGGAGCCAAAATCTAGCGTAAAATGATTCCCCTTCTCTTAATTCTGAATAAAGGCGGGTTCGATGCCCAGCTAAAAAAACGTCTCCAGGAAGTGCTGTTATTTCTGAAGAAACAGATCCCTTCAGTCTAACATCAATTGCAGCTTGCGTAGGTAGCACTATAGATAGAAGTAAGAAAAAAAACACATATTTAATTTCTTTTTTATGAAGCATGCTCGTATTTCTCCTTTTATCTGATTTAATTTAAATTGACAATTCCCGATCCGGGAAGTTGTAATTATCAAACCTAAAACGAGTAAGAACTACCAAAAAGCTGTGTGGCACCTGCTTCGGATAACCAATATGCATAATTTAGTTTCAGCCGATTAAGCTTTACACCTAATCCAAAAGTTGGCTCTTTACCATTAAGACCTGCCCGCAGAATGATGGGATCCGAAAGGGAATATTTCGCACCA
>CALCRD010000306.1 GCA_937894355.1 uncultured Bacillus sp. | reverse complement strand
TTTCAAATACTTTATCTGGTTTGGGTCTGTCCTTTAAAAGAATCGTTGAGCCCCCTGCTCCAAACGGGAAATACATACCATTGCCAAGACCATAAGCAAAGAAAAGCTTCGAAGCTGAAAAAGTACGGTCATTTTCGGTAATATGAAGGATTTTTTTTGCATAATGTTCAAAAGCGTTCTCCATGTTTCGCTGAAGATGAACGACTCCTTTAGGCTCTCCAGTACTGCCTGAACTGTAAAGCCAAAACGCTGGATCTTCCTTTGTGGTGATTCCTACCTCAAGTTTTGCAGATGCCTGGTTAATAAACTGGTTAAATTGAATCAGATTAGAATTACTTTTCTCGGTTTCCCCAATTACGATTACCTCTTTTAAAAAGACAAATCGATCTCGATTTTTTTCAAGCTTATCCCAAAAATCTTCATGAACAATTAACGTCTTTGCCCGGCTATGATTGAGGAAATACTCATAATCGTCAGGCTGCATCATCGTATTTACGGGGATAGGAATGGCCCCCATTTTGACAGAACCAAAGAAGGAAAAAATAAATTCTGGAGAATCATATGAAAGAATTAGCACACGATTTTCAGGTTCAACGCCAATACCTTTGAGAGCGTTTCCAAATTGATTCACCTTAGTAAGGAGTTCTTGATAAGTAACACTGTTGTTCTCACAATAGATAGCTACTTTGTCTCCTAAACCCTTAAGAACATTATTTTCTATGAAGCGGGTTACACAATTATAATGCTCTCTTAAGCCTTTTAACTTTTTAGCAGATTCAATCATGATTCGCCCCCAAATATATTAAATTGAATGGACTACCGGTGAATCAACTTTTTCACCGGTAGTCCATTGATAAAACTAAATTGTTAGCTTGCTATTTTTTTAAAAAAGGATGTGTTAAACTTGGCCGTTGATTTCCGTTCCAGGTGCTACGCTTTCCGCGGGCGGTAGCGGGGAGCCTCCAAGGTGCCTTGCACCTGTGGAGTCTCCCCTGCCCCGTACTCCCGCAGGAGTCTTCGCACCTTCCACTCCAATCAACTAAGTTCGAAAAATCAACATTGAACATTAACACAGCCTTAAAAAAAGAGAGATGTAATATTTATCGATTTATTATAGTCCTTTCCAATCTGCTGGTCTTTTTTCGATGAAGGCACTTAGACCTTCCTTAGCATCTTGGGAACGGAATAATAAGTTTTGCAACTCACCTTCGTATCGTATAGCAGCATTTAACGGCATTTCTTTCCCATTCATGATGGAAAGCTTAATATTGGAAGCTGCATAAGTGGCACTGCCGGCAATTTTCCGAGCGTATTCTAATGTTTTTGTACGCGTTTCTTCTTGTGGATATACACGATCAACCAATTTAATTTGCAATGCCTCTTGTGGAGTCAAAGTCTCCCCAGTAATATTTAAATCCAATGCTTTGGAATGGCCAACTTGACGAGCTAAACGTTGAGTACCACCAGTCCCTGCTAATACCCCTAAAGTGATTTCTGGTAAACCAATTTTTCCGGCTTCACTACCCATAAATCGTAAATCACACGCTAAAGCCATTTCTAAACCGCCACCAACTGTGTGTCCCTCTAAACATGCAATCCAAATTTGCGGGGAACGAGCGATTTTATCGAGGGTTTCATTACAAAATAGACAAAATTGGGTTTTGAAACGCGGTTCCGCAGCTTTTAGGAAATTAATATTTGCTCCCGCTGAGAAAAATTTAGGCATGTCACTCATTAAAATCGCAACTTTAATTTCTGTATCAAAGCGAATATCATCAATTGCCGCATTTAATTCTTTGTAATAATCCAAGTCGTAAGAATTTGTTTTGTTTACATGAATGTGAACTTCGGCAACACCATTTTCCTTTTTCACTGTTAAGTTTTTTGTTTGTAATTGAGTTGTATTCATAATCGTTTCCTCTTTTCTATTATTTTATATTTTTGACACTGTAAATATAGGGTTAAATGATTGTTTAAAATTAGGATGTATTAAACTTGGTGTTGATTGCAGAGAGGCGCTTCGCGTACCTTAGAGTGGTAGCGGGGATCCTCCCTGCTTATATTAACTATCAGACATTCGCTGGCTGTTTTTTTTGCCAACTTGTTTGCTGTTTTTGCCAACGAATGTGCTCAAATACGCTATGGCATTCGTTGCAATAATATTGCCGAACTAGTTGTGCGGTTCCAAATGAAGTGATCTTTTGGACATTTTCTGATGGACAGAAGGGACATTGAACTGTGGTTTTCTCTTCAGACATTAGAAACCACTCCACCTTGGGTTAACTCCCTAATGATATTTTGGAATTGGCTCACAAGATTGGCATTTTCCACAATCTGGTTCTCAGAAATTAATAGATTATCCGTTTCAATGGATTCTAACCATTTGACGGTTTCCAAACTAGCATTGTTTAGCGCTTTGATTGTTCTGGCAGGGATTGAACCTTTATCATTTAATAGACTTTCCACCCAACCTTGGGTATAAATAATCGTTTCGTTTTGTTCTCTAAACATTTTGGTGAATGGTGGATTGCTTCTTTGATTTTCGGCATCTGTGATCGCTTTCATGATTAAGTCAGTGCCTAGGTTTACAGTGTAAATAGCTGTGATTAAGGTTATCCAATTATGGGCATCCACAACATTTTGAAAGGCTTTTCCGGTTTGGTATTTTACATCCATTCCACTAGCATTGCGGCCTTTTAACTCCTGGGCCCATCTATATAGGAGTCGTGCATGTCCCAGTTCAGATTGAGCCATAGAAACTGAGGCAACCGTTGCTTCTAGATTGGGACCACTTAGTCCAATATCAACCAATTGGTCACCCAAGATCATTTTGTTGTCAGCAATGGTTTCCGCCAATTTTATTAACGAATTATTTTTATTTAATACCATCTCCATCACCCCATTTGTTTTTTGTTAAAGCGCAGTTACTCATTTTCCAATGGTTTCATAGGTGACAACCACTTAGTTAAATAAAGGTTCTGGTAGGCGAATGGGTATAAAAGCATCTTTAGGAACAATTTGCATCTCAGCCCAATCTTCTTCGTTGTAGATATGCAAAGCATACCCTCTAGCCAGTTCATCACTTTCTGCATTCAAAGAACCGACAAGAATGAGGTCATCTCCGCGATTTATTCTAGTAAAAAGAAGATATTCGGTTTTTTTGCTCTTGTTGGTCATGAACTAACCCCCCAATGCTTCAATTTTTTCTTCCCTTCTTCTGTTAACATTTGCACCGTCCATGCCGGCTCCCAAACTACTTTAATGTCTACGTTAGCAATTTCCTCTTCTTCAAGCAGACGATTTCTGATATCATTTTCCATCCATTCCATACAGCCACAACCTGTAGAAGTGTAAGTCATTTGCACTTCTAGTTTGTTATCATTTTTAGTAATGTCATAGATTAAACCAAGATCAACGACACTAATTGGAAATTCTGGATCATTGACCTCTTTTAACACATTCCAATATTTTTGGGTTACGACATCATTCTTATTTGTTTGGATATCTATCATTCGCTTAACTAACCTCCTCGGCTCTCATCACCTCAAGTTCTAGTCTACCCTTTTGAATCGCATCAACGTATTCTGCGTTTTGCGGTCCACGTTTCTTCCAACGTGCGACTACATTTTCCCAGGTATCAGGTTGGTCAAACAACCATTTCTTATTTTCAACATCAAATACACAAGGGAATGGAACATCGATGACGTATTTTTCAGTTTCCACATCATAATGAGCTGGTATGGTTAGACCAATTGACTCACAGAATGGAACAGCAGTAGATAACCATTTTTGGCGAAGCTCGTCATTGGTTCGGCCTTTTAATTTGTATTCTAGTTGTTGCGAACGGCTTTTTAGATTATCGGCAACTCCAAAGAACTCTAGCGCCATTAAGAACATCCAATCAACGCCTTCTTGTACTTGTTTAGCAGTTTCCGGATCTTTCATTCCATTTCTCATAATCGATTCGCCATTACGTAAATGGAATAATTCCTCTTTATCCACCTTCACAAGTGCACGCTTCCATGGCCCATATGATGTGTGCTCATAAGCATCACCCAACAATGTGTAGCCAGCTCGGTCAAACAAACCATTAAACACTCCGAATTCAATCCAGTTAGTCAGCTTATAATCAAAAGCGTAGGGATTTTTCCAGCGATTTGCAGGACGGTTATACAATAACTCATCTACATTCTCACCTAAATCCTCAAGTAGTCGATAAGCTATGTGTGCATGTCCAATCTCATCCTGAACTACTGCTAGAGCAGTAATCTTATAGTTTAAGTTTGGTGCCTCCTTGTAAACGCTTAATAGTGGTGGACAACTTAGAAGTTCAGTATCGCCAACAATAACGAGCGTTTGGACAAGTGCCTTTAAGTACTCTTCGTTCATATCCTCCATTCGTTCAACTTTAAAACCATTACGAACTTTTTCTAACAATACTTCAGCTTTCCCCATCTCTCCACCTCTTTATTACGTTTTTTATACTTCCGTCTACACTTAATAATATAAAGTATTCAGAATTATCTGTCAACTGTTTATTATGTTTTTTTACCGAACATAATAAAAAGGAAATAACTTATACATTGTGTAGGCATTTATGGCACTTCGATAGATCTAAAACGATAAGGAAAAGTGATGCAACCTAACTTCTTTTACATTTTCTAAAAAAGTGATAATAACCTTTATACAAATTGATTTACCGAAAAATTGTTAAATAGGCACCCTTACCCCACAAAAAAAGTACAAAGCACCATCCATCTGGATAGTGCTTTGTACTTTTTTTGTGTTAAATTTTTTAAAAATTTAATTTTGGACTTCTATCGGTCGTTTTTCGCTTTCTATCGGTCAAAGTGAATTAGGTCACAACTAAATTAGCCATTTCTACAAAACCCAATCCCAGATAAAAGACACTAGGATCACCCCTTAGCTAGTCTTTTCAAAAACAACTGGAGTGGAGTCTCCTTTAT
>CALCRD010000305.1 GCA_937894355.1 uncultured Bacillus sp. | reverse complement strand
GATGATTCTTGATGGGATATGTTGGTCGGTTAAACTGGTAACAACAGGTAAGGTGTATGAGAGTCAAGGTTTGCAGCAGTTTCCTAAAGAATGGACTAGGTTTTCTCGAGGATTAAGGAGGTTAATTGGGCTTTCGGTGATATAGCTAAGAAAAGAGCCAATAGCCTAAATGACTTAATTCTTTTATATATATATTTTTTAGGTTACAATGGCAATATTGATTTATTTTTGGGGGTTTAAACCTTGATTGATATAACGGTTGAAGAATTTTTAAATAATAAGAAAATGATACCTGTAGATGTGCGCTCACCAGAGGAATATGAGGAAGGTACAATTCCGGGTGCGGTAAATATTCCTTTATTTGATAATATGGTTCGCAAAGAAATCGGGACAATATATAAGCAGATAGGTCCGAAACAAGCACAGTGGCGAGCAATGGAATTAGTTTCGCCCTATATTCCTACCCTATTAACTAAAATAAAAGATGTAGCAAAGGATGGCTCTGTTCCCATTCTCTTTTGTTGGCGAGGAGGAATGCGCAGCAAAGCAGTAGCGACCTTTCTAGAATTTGCCGGTTTTCCTGTTCATCGGATTGAAGGTGGCTTTAGAGCTTATCGCCAATATGCTTTAGAGAAAATTCCAGAATTGATTCCCGACAAAACAGTAGTATTGCATGGTATGACAGGGGTAGGGAAAACCGATATCTTACTAAAGCTACAAGCAAAAGGTTACCCAGTATTAGATTTAGAAGCAATGGCTGATCATAAAGGATCGATATTTGGCGGAATGGGACCTATACCTTTGGGCAATAATCAAAAAACCTTTGATTCCTTGTTATTTACGCGATTAATGGAGCTAAAAGGTTCGCCTTTTGTCATCGTGGAAGCCGAGAGTAAAAGAATAGGTAAAATAACTCAACCAGAAGAATTGTTAATTAAAAAATTAGGTGGCGTTCATTTACACCTTTATGCTGACATTTCAACAAGAGTGGACAGAATTTATCGTGAATATGTAGAACCTTTTTATCAAGATGATTGGTTTTATGAGCAAGTAAAGGAAAAATTTGCAGTTATTGGGAAGAGAATTAAAAACCTTGAAGTAAAGGCTCAAATTACCGAAGATTTGGCGAAGCAAAACTATAAAAATTTTATCAAACTCCTACTCGAGAATTATTACGATTCCCGCTATCAGCACAAGCAGTTAGAGTATGAAGGTCAGTTTACCGAAATAAATACTGATAATGAGGAAGTAGCAATTCAAGTGATTTCCAGCCGTCTTGACCAAGAATTTTCCAATTGTCAACTTAAATAGGGAAACCCCAATGAGTAATAATTATACTCGTTGGGGTTTTTACATTTTTATGAATGAACTAGTTCTCTTTCGACTTTATTTACATGAAGAGGAGGCGGAATAATCCAGCCCTTTTCCTTGTTTAGACGTAACACTTTTGCCCCAAGAGTCAGTTTAGCTGCATGGAATTGGGTAAAGATCATGGCTACATCTTCGCGAATGGATTGCCCAATAATACCACTGCAGACTACTAAACCCGCGGCTATATCTTTGGATAAGGAAGCGCTAATTTCAGGATCATTAAATCTTGCTCCAACCGGAATATCCTCACGGTTAGCTACAGGTCTTTCTGGAGGGGTAGGAGGAAGCGCGATGCCATTGGCTTTAAGTAACGCTTCTGTTTGAACAATCTCCTGTTTAAGCCCATCTATAGCTTCTGTTACTAATCTCTTTAGATCATTATCACCAGTATGATTCGCGAATGTTTGGTAACCAACTAACATTCCTTTTGCTGATAATACATAGCTCCACACACCAAATACTTCTCCATAGTGTAGCGGCTCATTTTGCGGATTTCCACTTAAAATTCCCATAAAAACACTCCTTAAATTTGGTAAATGCAAATTGAAATCTCCTTAAATTTTTCTGAAGCACTATTAATTTGTGAAGAACACTTGGAAATATTCTTTCTAAAATCTGGTCTGTCCACCAGTTGGATTTCTTCCTGATGCCCCAATGGACTTATCCGTGTCCTCTTGGCTGTTATAGTTACTTTGGTTTAAACCACTGGGATTTTGTGTGTTTTTGTTGCCAATGTAAGTTGATTTATGCTCTTGTTGCGCTTTATTAAAACGTTCAAAATTATTATTAACCAATTTTTTCACTCCTTTTTTTACATTTGGTCAGACAATCATTATCATCAAACAAGCTAAAGCTTTTTATACGACCTAGAAGATGACATTAATAAGAATGAAAATAGCGTTTGTTTGGGAAAATAACTTTACTGCCAAATAACTGAAACTAGCATGCAAAAATAATAATGATGAAATGAAAATGCTTGAGAAGGGCTGATTTCCTGCGATATAACAACGAAGGATTTTTCATATATAGCCATTGAAAGGGGTACAATTATGCTTTCTAAAGAACAGTTAGACAACTTTCGTGTCCGTTTAATGAATGAGAAAAATGAGCTTGAAGAGAGGATTAAACAAAATGATCATTTCGGTCTTGAAAGAGGCCATTTTCACGAATCAATGGGGGAATTATCTAGTTATGATAACCATCCAGCAGATGAAGGGACCGAGCTTTACGAACGTGAGAAGGATATTGCTTTAAATGAACATGAACAACTTCATATGCAAAATATTAATCGCGCATTATCCGCTATTGAAAAAGGAACATATGGGCGATGTGAGGTATGTGGAGCTGTGGTACCATATGATCGGCTAGATGCCATCCCAACTACAACGTATTGTAAAGAGCATAGTCCAGATCAACATGTTTCTCATAAACGGCCACTCGAAGAAGGGGTGTTGATGCCACCTTTTGGTAAATTTGATCTTGATGAGAAAAATGAATCAGTTGTTTACGATGCGGAGGATTCATGGCAGGAAGTAGCAGAGTATGGAACATCAGAGACACCATCCGATTTTGCATTTCCCCAAGATGATTATAATAATAATTACAACGAACAGGAAGAAAACATTGGCTTTGTTGAGGATTTTGAAAATTTTGTGGGTAATGATATGTACGGGAATAACATCAAAGTTTATCCAAATAAGCAGCATGAAAAATACGAAGCTGAATTGGATGAAGAAGGCATTATGACCCCCTTTGGTGATTTACCCGCCGCTGAACACGAGCCATATACCGAAGACAAATTATAGTAAAAAAAACAGCCATCAAAGTAAAGAAGATGGCTGTTTTTTCTTAAGGCTCTTTTCTCAAACATTGTTGCTTTTAAAGATTAACAACAAACTTTACGAAAACAGCCTTTCTTAATTATTCATTTCGTAATACGTTAAAGTATCTTGCTTCTGGATGGGCAAACACAATTGCTGTAACCGACGCTTCCGGCTCCATCATAAAACCTTCGGTTAGGTTAATACCAATATCCTCAGGGTGGAGAAGTGAGAATAATTTGGTTTGGTCTTCAAGGTCAGGACAAGCAGGATAGCCAAACGAGAACCGTTGACCTTGATAACGAGCTGAGAACCGGTCCTTCATGGTCATGTCAACCGGATCAGGGAAGCCTAATATATCACGCATTTGTCGATGAATAAGTTCAGCTAAGCCTTCAGCAGTCTCTAAAGCTAATGCCTGCAGGGCATGGGATTCTAGAAATCTACCTTGTTCTTTAAGTTTTTCCGCTATTTCACGAACACCTGGTCCAGCTGTGACTGTAAAAAAGCCAACATAATCAGTTAATCCACTATCAACTGATTTTACATAATCAGCAAGACAAAGATGTGGCGCAACGCTTTGTCTTGGGAAATCAAATTCTTCTAATACAGTATCTTTATTTTCGGGATCATAAATAAAAATTTTATTCTCTGCTGCTTTGGCAGGGAAGAATTGGTAAACTGCACTAGGCTGAATCCAATTTTTTTCTTTTGCTTCCGTGATTAATTTCTGAACCATTTCGTGAATTTTTACTGCCTTTTCATCTCCAGAGGCTAATAATTTTTCGATGGTTCCTTTTACACCGAGATGATGTCCTAATAACATTTGTTGATTAATATAAGGTTCAACGTGTGAAAGTGTATAAGAACGAACAATATGACGAACGGTGTCTTTAGGTATGCTAACAGGTACATCAGTTTTAACGTTTGATTTCGCTCTGACAGCCGTAGCGACACTGCTTATAATGCCAGAATTAGTTTGTTGATTGAGCGTATTAAGTTTTGTTTGTTTTTCAAGAATAAGTTTTTCTAATTCTTCAGGATTTTGAACTTGATTAGCTAGGTCCAAGCCGTTCATAGCATCCTTGGCGTAAAGCACGACTCCGTCATATTCTTTGGAGATTTTTGTATCTGTGAACTTTCTAGAAAGGGCAGCGCCGCCAACTAAAATAGGTACATCAATCCCAGCTTGTTTCATATCATGTGCCGTCAAGACCATTTGTTGAGCAGACTTAACTAATAGACCTGATAGTCCGACAATATCTGGTTGTTCTTTTTTAACCGCTGCAACAATATCAGCTGGATTGACCTTAATTCCAAGGTCAATGACATTGTAGCCGTTGTTACTTAAAATAATTTCTACTAGGTTTTTACCAATATCATGAACATCGCCTTTAACAGTTGCCAAAAGGATTTTCCCCTTAACAGCAGTAGTACTGTCGTTTTCCATATATGGTTCAAGGAATGATACAGCAGCCTTCATCACTTCCGCGCTTTGCAACACTTCCGCAACGATAAGTTGATTACCGTTAAATAATCGTCCTACTTCTTTCATGCCTTCCATTAATGGACCATTGATAATATCAAGTGGGGCAGGGTAGTGAATTAGAGCTTGCTCTAAATCAGGAAGCAAACCTTCTTTGGTACCCTCGACAATATAATAGCTAAGTCGCTCTTGCAGGGTCATTGAAGGAACAGTTTGTTTTGTTTCCTTCTTTTTATCACGATAAAAATCAGTAAAAGTAGCTAGTGTTTCATCGGTTGTGTCAAACAACAGCTTTTCAGCTAGTGCGACTTCATCTTTAGAAATTGAAGCAAAACGTTCAAGCTTTTCCGTATTAACAATCGCATAGTCTAGTCCGGCTTGAGTACAATGATATAAGAACACTGAATTTAATATTTCACGGCCTACATTAGGTAGTCCAAACGATACATTGCTGATGCCTAGGATGGTTTGAGTTGCCGGTAAGGCTTCTTTAATTCTTCTAATTCCTTCAACTGTAGCCTTTGCTGATCCAATGTATTGTGCATCCCCAGTTCCAACAGGAAAGACGAGCGGGTCAAAAATAATATCCTGTGGTGGGATGCCATATTTATTGACGAGCAAATCATATGACCGTTGGGCAATGGCTAGCTTACGTTCGGCCGTAACTCCCATTCCTTTTTCATCAATCGTCCCAACGACAACAGCAGCACCATAGCGATGGATCAACGGTGAAATGGCTGCAAAGCGTTCTTCACCATCTTCAAGATTAATTGAATTGATAATAGCTTTTCCTTGCGAGTAGGTTAATGCTTTCTCAATGACAGCATCATCAGTTGAATCAATAACAAGTGGAACTTTGACTTTCTTTACGACTTCTTTAATAAAGTTCTCCATATCTTGTAATTCTTCACGGTCAGGGTCAGCTAGGCAAAGATCAATAACATGGGCTCCGCCTTTTACTTGAGCTCGAGCAATTTCAGCTGCTTCCTCAAATTTCCCTTCACCAATTAATCTTTTAAATTTCCGAGATCCAATAACATTGGTTCGCTCGCCAACCATGATTGGTCGTAGAGTGGGATCATCATAAATAAATGGTTCAATACCTGAAACCATATGTGTTGAATTATTTGCGAATGTTCTTGATTCAAGCTCACTAATTGTTTCACTTATAGCTTTAATATGGTCGGGTGTAGTTCCGCAGCAACCACCTACAATGTTTAACCAGCCTTCTTGAGCAAACCCAGTTAACTTTTTCGCTAAACTATCAGGTGATTCGTGGTAGTGGCCTTCTTCATCAGGTAATCCAGCATTTGGATAACAAATAACCGATGTAGACGCAAGATTAGATAAAGAACGAATATGATCTTGCATAAATTCGGGACCTGTTGCACAGTTTAGGCCAACTGCAATCGGGTTCATATGTTGCACAGAAATATAGAAAGCCTCTATAGATTGTCCAGCAAGCGTGGTTCCCATAGGTTCAATCGTTCCTGAAACGATTAACGGCAGTTTTTTACCTGTTTTTTCAAAAGCTCGTTCGATTCCAACGAATCCTGCTTTAACGTTTAATAAGTCTTGACTGGTTTCCATTAAAAGTAAATCAACATTTCCGTCGATAAGGCCAATTGCTTGTTCCTCGTAAGCATCAGCTAATGCTGAAAAAGTGGTTCCGCCTGTAACACTTAAGGTTTTGGTTGTTGGGCCCATTGATCCGGCAACAAAACGCGGTTTTTCCAGTGTTGAGATAGCATCTGCCGCTTTCCGGGCAATTATTGCGGCCTTTTTATTTAGTTCGTATGCTAGGTGTGAGAGCTGGTAATCTGCTAAAACAATACTTGTTGCACCAAAGGTATTGGTTTCGATAATGTCAGCTCCTGCTTGCAAATATTCAAGATGGATTCTTTCAATTACATCTGGACGGGTAATATTTAGGTTTTCATTACATCCTTCATATTGTTCGCCGCCAAAATCTTCTGCTGTTAAATTTGCTTGCTGAAGCATCGTCCCCATTGCGCCGTCCATTATAAGAATCTTTGATTTTAACCGATCAGAAAATGATGTTGTGGACATTTGACTTCCCCCTTGTTAATTGTGCAACTTTCTTGTTTGTATAGTCCGCTAATTCGACTGTTAGTTCATAGCGTAGAAATGGCGTAATTAAGTATATTCCATTAAATAGGTCTAAAGCGGCATCGATTAATGATTTTGTGATGATTATGCCTTCTTGTGCTGCTAAATCAGGGGTGTCCTTGAACTTAGCCATGTTCTCACGAATTGAATCAGAAATTTTTATTCCTGGTACTTCATGATGTAGAAACTCCATATTTTTATGACTAGTAAACGGCATTAAACCAATATAGATTGGAGCACTAATATGTCTTGTCGCTTCGTAAACTTCCAAGAGCTTTTCTTCAGAAAAAACGGGTTGCGTAATAAAATAATCTGCTCCATGAGCTATTTTCTTTTCCATTCGGACAACTGCTTTTTCCAAAGATCGGACATTAGGATTAAATGCCGATGCTACTGAAAATTCTGTCTTTTGCCCGAGATCTTTTCCAGAGCTGGCTAGTCCTTGGTTTAATTGTTTAATCATCGCAATTAATTCAAAGGATGAAACATCATACACAGATGATGCTCCAGGGAAATCACCGACTCTTGCAGGATCACCGGTAATCGCTAATACATCATGTAATCCTAGTGTGTGGAGTCCCATTAAGTGTGACTGTAGCCCAATGATATTTCGATCACGACAAGTGATATGAATTAACGGCCTTAGACCGGTTTGAGTTTTAATTAAATGTCCAATAGCTGAGTTGGATATCCTTGGTGAAGCAAGGGAATTATCTGCTAGGGTAATCGCATCTATTCCGACTTCCTTTAATGCGTTCACACCAGCAAAAAAACGAGTTGTATCCAATTTTCTTGGTGGATCTAACTCGACTAAAATCGAAGGACGCTTTTTAACAATTTCTTGTAAAGGTTGGACATCTCTTTTAGTTATGACTGGCTCAATCTCGATTTTTTGTGCCTTTGGTTTTTTAGCTTTTTCTAAAAGCGGTGGAACATCGCGAAGCTCTTCAGCAAAAGCCCGGATATGTTCCGGTGTAGTCCCGCAACAGCCCCCAAGTAATCGGACACCTTGGTCCCTAAATAAAAGGGCTGAATTGCGGAAGTACTCGGGGTCACCATCATAATGAAAGAGCCCGTCAGTATAGGCAGGTAGACTGGCATTTGGATAGGCAGATAAAAAAGAATGTTTAGGAAGTGGAACTTCCTCTAATGCCTTGATCATATGGTGTGGACCGAGGCGACAATTAAGGCCAATAACATCCGCACCAATGTTTTCAAGCCGTTTTAAGGCTTCGGCAATCGGAGTACGATCCTGCATAAATCCAACTTCCTGCATTGAAAGCTGAGTGACAATCGGAAGCTCTGTTTCTCTTCGAGCGATTTCAAGAACAGCTTCCATTTCTTCCAAATCATAATAGGTTTCTAACATGATTCCGTCTACACCTTCTAATAGGAAACAATACAATTGTTCCCGGAAGCTTCTTTTGATTTCATCGAGAGCAAGACTGTTCGGTCTAACTCCACGATTACCGCCAATCGTCCCTAGAACGTAAGAAGTATCAGAAACTGCCTTTTTGGCAATTTTTACAGCTGCCGTATTGATTTCTTTTACCGAATCTTCAAGGCCATATCGAGCTAATTTTAAATAATTAGCTGCATAAGTATTGGTTTGGATAATGTCGGCTCCAGCGTTTATATATGCTTGGTGTACAGATAAGATTTTTTCGGGATTGGAAAGATTCAACTCCTCAATACAACTATCTATTCCATATGAATAAAGGAGGGTTCCCATTGCACCGTCACCAATAAGGATTTTATTTTCTAATTTTGAAAGGAAACTCATTTTTACACCTCTAATGGGTTTTTAGCAGCATCTTGTAATGCTAATGTAAAATCATTAATTAAATCTTCTGGATTTTCTAGCCCGACTGATAGACGAAGTAATTGGTTAGTAATCCCTCGATCTAATCGATCTTTCTCTGACATCGCAGCGTGGGACATTTTTGCTGGATAAGAAAGAATTGATTCTACAGCACCTAAGCTTACTGCAAATACCGGTATTTGCACCTTAGAAATAAATGATCGCAATAATGCTTCATCTTGAAGTTCAAATGACAAAACAGCACCTGCGCTTAGAGCTTGCCGTTTTTGCAGGTCATATTGTGGATGGTCACTTAGCCCAGGGTAGTACACATTTTTGACAAACGGCTGTTTTTGTAAAAAAGCAGCAATTTTAGCTGCAGATTTAACAGAATGTTCTAATCGAACATGAAGAGTTTTTAATCCTCTAAGAACAAGCCAAGCATCTTGGACTCCTAAAACGGCTCCAAAGGAATTTTGTAAAAAGGCCAGCCTTTTGGCTAAAGCTTCATCTTTAACAACAGCTAAGCCGGCAACCACATCACTGTGACCAGAAAGGAATTTAGTAGCACTATGAAGCACTACGTCAGCCCCGAGTAAGAGTGGTTTTTGTAATGCTGGAGTTAGAAATGTATTATCTACAAAGGTCAATGCTCCATGTTGCTTAGCAAGGTTACTAACTGCTTGAATATCCGTTACTTTTAATAATGGATTCGAAGGAGTCTCCACATAAAATAGTTTTGTATTAGGTTTAATTGCTTTTTCTACTTGGTCAAGGTCAGTCATATCCACAAAAGTGTGGGCGATGCCAAATCGATTTAACACCTCGGTAACAAGGCGGAAAGTTCCACCATAGACATCCTCTGTAATAACGACATGATCATCCTTAGAAAGTAGTAAAAAGGCAGTTGAAATAGCTGCCATACCAGAAGCAAAGGCAAATCCCTTCGTGCCTTCTTCAAGCTCAGCAATAACATCTTCCAATGCTTCCCGAGTCGGGTTTAAACTGCGGCTATAATCATATTTTCCGAAAGAATCGATCGAATATTGATGGAATGTTGAAGCGTGTTGGATGGGAACACTTACAGCACCAGTTGTTGGATCGATTTTATGATTATTGTGAAGAAGTTTTGTTTCGAATGAGTAGTTGTGTTCCTTCATTAAATTGTTACCTCCTTTTTCGCATAAGTGAATGCATGTTCTAAATCTTTGATAATATCTTCTGAATCCTCTAAACCAACGGAAAAGCGTAATAATCGATTACAGACTCCAGTTTCCAACCGAACTTTTTCTGGAATGTCTGCATGTGTTTGTGTTGCAGGGTAGGTAATAAAACTTTCAACCCCACCTAAACTTTCTGCGAATGAGATTAGTTTCATGTTTTGAAGAAAAGGGTTTACCCAAGCTTCATCCTTAATTCGAAAAGAAACCATTCCGCCTTTACCAGGGTATAAAACATCAATAACGTCGTTTTGAGTTAATAAATAGTCAACGACTGCTTTAGCATTTTTTTCATGGCGTTCCATGCGAAGTGATAAAGTTTTCATTCCACGGATTAATAACCAAGAATCAAATGGACTGAGTACTGCTCCCGTTGCATTATGGTATAAACCTAGTGTATCACAGAGATCCTTTCCTTTGGCAACGATTAACCCGGCAAGGACATCATTATGTCCACCTAGATATTTGGTCGCACTATGCATAACAATATCAGCACCAAGATCTATCGGTTTCTGGATAATTGGTGTAAAGAAAGTGTTATCTACAATTAGTAGAATTCCATGCTGTTTGGCAATTTTTGCAACAGCATTAATATCAGTTTGAACCATTAATGGGTTAGTTGGAGTTTCTAGGAAAATTGCTTTGGTTTGCGGTGTAATAGCACGTGAGATTTCTGATACATTAGATGTATCTACATAGGTACTTTTTAAACCCCATTTATTAAAACATTGCTCAAGCACACGATATGTACCACCATATAAGTCTTTAGAAACTATCCATTCATCACCTGATTGGAAAATTGACAGGATTGTACAAATAGCAGCCATCCCCGAGCTGCAAGCAAACCCTTGGTCGCCATTTTCTAATTTGGCAATGGCTTGTTCAAGAATTTCACGGGTTGGATTTCCTGAGCGGACATAGTCGTAGCCTGTTGATTGTCCTATCCCCTCATGACGGTAGGCCGTGGAAAAATAAACGGGTGGATTAACTGTACCTGTTGTATGCTCACTCCGATTACCAATCTGTGCAAGTATCGTATCTGTTTTATACATTTAGAGCGCCCCTTTTTAAGAAAAAATATGATTATGAGTATTAGAACCCACCCTTTAATTGGGAATATTCCCCCTTTTTAACAAAAAAAAGTCCTCTTATAAGAAGAAGACTTTTGTTAGTAATGGAAATTAGCCGTTCTTCTTATCTTTCAAGTTTCATAAAAAACTTGCTGGAGTTAGCACCTTTTCAATTGTAGACTATTGATGGTTGCTGAGGTTTCATCGGGCCATACCCTCGACCTCTCTGGATAAGAATAATTATTATTTAATTTTTCTAAACTTTACTATAAATATGGTAACTCTGTCAATGATTTTTACTTTTATCAAAAGACATATTAGTAAAGAAAAGGTAAAATAGAATGTGACCTTTTTTTTATCCTAATAGGAAACAATTAGAAAGAGATTGAAATGTAGGTCTTTTAGAAAAAATAGGACAACAATTAGAAATATTAACAAAGGGGAGATTAGGTTTAATGGTGGATGCTATCCAAGAGAAAATAAAAGTTAAGCATAAAGGACTTACCATCGCAAGACTTTTAAAGAGAATTAGTTTTATTGTATTTGGTGCTGCATTAATGGGGGTTGGCCTTGAGGAGTTTTTAGTACCTAATAATATTTTAGATGGAGGAATCGTCGGAATTTCAATCATCCTTTCTCATTTAACGGGTTGGAGATTAGGAGCCATAATATTCGTATTAAATATTCCATTCTTTTTTATCGGCTATAAACAAATTGGTAAAACCTTCGCGTTATCCACCTTACTTGGTATTACCGTATTATCATTGACCACAAGTTTTTTACACGATTTCCCTGTATTAACGGAGGATTTATTGCTGGCAACAGTATTTGGCGGTATCGTATTAGGAATAGGTGTTGGACTTGTTATCCGTTACGGAGGTTCATTGGATGGAACGGAAATCATGGCCATCTTATTAACTAAAAAAATGCCGTTTTCAGTTGGCGAATTAATTATGTTTTTTAATGTATTTATTTTTACCTTTGCCGGATTTACTTTTGGTTGGGATCGAGCCATGTATTCCTTCATAGCCTATTTTATTGCTTTTAAAACGATTGACATCGTCATAGCTGGCTTAGATGAATCGAAGTCGGTTTGGATTATAAGTGAACTGCACCAAGAAATTGGTGGTGCGCTTCTGGCACGATTGGGAAGAGGAGTCACCTATTTAAAGGGAGAAGGAGCTTACACTGGGGATGATAAAAAAGTCATTTTTTGTGTGATAACTCGTTTAGAAGAAGCAAAACTAAAATCGATTGTTGAAGAAATCGATAGTAGTGCCTTCTTAGCAGTGGCAAATATTTCCGAAGTAAAAGGCGGTCGTTTTGTAAAAAAAGATATCCATTAAGGAGTTTGAAAAATGAAATCAGATCAATATTATATGAAGTTAGCCTTAGAATTGGCAGAGACTGCTAAAGGAATGACGAATCCAAATCCTTTAGTAGGAGCAATTATCGTCAAAAATGGAATGATTGTTGGATCAGGGCTTCATCGTAAAGCTGGGGAACCCCATGCCGAAGTCCACGCTTTCCGAATGGCTGGGGATCATGCAATCGATGCAACATTATATGTTACTTTGGAGCCTTGCTCCCATTTCGGAAAGACACCACCTTGTGCTGAACTTGTGAAAAGTTCAGGCGTTAAACGGGTGGTGATTGCAATGCGTGACCCTAATCCTTTGGTTGCCGGGAAAGGAATAAATATTCTGGAATCTGCCGGTATTGAAGTGATAGTAGGTGTGCTGGAGCAAGAAGCGCGGTTGTTAAATGAACGATTTATTCATAATATGGTCAACAATAGGCCGTTTGTTATCTCCAAGGTAGCCATGACTCTCGATGGAAAAATTGCCACCTATAATGGTCATTCTAAATGGATTACTGGAAGTGATGCACGACAGTCGGTTCACCGCCTCCGAAATGAAGTGGATGCTATTATGGTAGGAATTGGTACGGTCCTTGCTGACAATCCACAGCTTACTACCCGTCTTCCTGAGGGTGGGAAGAATCCTATTCGGGTCATTCTTGATTCACAATTACGAATTCCACTAGATGCGAATATCACCGATACCACAGAAGCAGCAACTTGGATTGTTACAAGTGAATTAGCGGATCAAAATAAAATGAATTTATTACAAGAAAAAGGCGTGCAGTTCATTATTGTCTCTTATACTGAATCTGGTCTTGATTTGCCAGAAACATTAAAAAGACTATTCCAAAAAGGAATTACCGATGTCCTTTTAGAAGGCGGTAGTGAGCTTAATGGAGCGTTTATAAAAACAGAATTAGTCGATAAATACTTGGTTTATGTTGCTCCGAAAATATTAGGTGGACGGCATTCATTAACACCATTTTCCGGTGATGACCGTGAAACGATGGATGAGGCTGTAAATATAGAATTTCATTCAATCGAGCATTTTGGTCAAGATATTTGTATTACGGCTTATCCGAATGGGAAATAATTAGGTACATCTAGCAGCTGAAATTAAAATTAAATTAATATTTTGACAATATCCAGAAAATAATCTATGCTTACTTTTATAACTATTTCATGGTGATGAGGTAGTTGTTTTTTTTATTGTTATAGTTACCTAGGTAACTAATTTTAGGAGGGTTTTTTTGATTGCTAATCATGAATTATTTCATATGGTCCACCAACTCTCTCGGAAATTAACCAAGAAGGCCAATGAGGTCTTGCAACCCTATGGCTTATATAGTGCACAATGGTCAGTTATTTTTGTTTTGAAAGAAAAAGGAACTCTTTCTCAAAAAGAGCTTAGCGATTATTTATCGGTTGAGGCACCGCCAATGACAAGGACGATTAAAAGACTGGCAAGTCAAGGCTATATTAACCAAGTGTATGGAGAAGATAAACGAAAAAAAATGATAAGCCTTACAGATTTGGCTATTGTTAGTTATCCATTGTGGGAAGAGGCAGTTATTAATGGGAATAAATCATTGTTACAGTACTACCCAGAATCATCTAGGGTGCAACTCAACAAATTAATTTCAAAGTGGTTAGTTCAGCTTTAGATTTAAAGGAGTAATAAAAATGATAAAACCAAGATTATGGACAAAGGACTTTATTTTCGTTTGTCTGGGAAATTTTTTTGTATTTAATGCATTTTATATTCTATTAGTTACCTTACCAATCTATGCAATCGACCAAGTGGATAGCACTAATGCTGAGGCTGGTTTACTTACAACCGTTTTCTTAGTTTCAGCCATTATCATTCGGCCGATTGCTGGTTATTGGTTAGAAAAATTCGGTAAAAAAAATGTTTTGGTAACTGCATTGGTATTATTCGCCTTACCATCAATCTTTTATTTTGTACCGGAAACAATCACCGGGCTGCTAATCCTTCGCTTTATCCATGGGATAGGTTTTGGCATGGCTACTACGGCAACAGGGGCAATTGTGGCTGATATTGTGCCAAATTCACGGAGAGGTGAAGGGATGGGTTACTTTATCCTTTCAGTTAATATCGCCATGGTGTTAGGACCCTTTATTGGTCTTACAGTCATGAGTCAGTGGAATACGACTGTATTATTTTTGATTTGTATTTTTAGTGCGTTTATTGCTTTATTATCTGGATTTGGAATTACTATAGCTCGGCCAAAAACGGTAGAATCAGGTTATTCATTTCGGAAAACCGACCTTTTTGAGGCCTCAGCTGTACCAATATCATTAATTGGTGGTTTTTATGGGTTTATTTATGCTTCAATCCTTTCCTTTGTATCTGTTTATGCTAATCAAATAGGTCTTATGGATGTTTCAAACTTATTCTTTGTTGTTTATGCTGCCATACTACTACTATCACGACCAATTACCGGGAAATGGTATGATTTATATGGTGAAAATTGGATTATATATCCTTCACTTATCCTTTATGGAATCGGTATGTTTGTACTGGGAACATTAGATTCAGCATTTTTATTTATTGTAGCTGCAGCTCTAATTGGTATTGGCTGGGGAACTGCTTCTCCGAGCTTTCAGACAATTGCCGTTCAAAATGCAGCCCCTAATCGAAGAGGAATGGCTACAGCTACCTATCTCTCCATTTTTGATTTTGGTATCGGAATAGGCTCATTTGTAGTAGGGTTTGCTCTCAATGAAATTAGCTTTCAGACTATTTATCAAACAGAATCTATCATAATTTTTGTGGGAATCCTGATTTATTATTTAATTTATGGGAGATATCGTTCAAAATTAAGGCAGCAATTACCAAATAATTAATTCTTAATTTGGACATAATTAATTACAGAAAATTTGGTATATAATGAATATATTGAAGAATATAAAATTCCCGAAGGGATGAAAACTAATGCAAGAATTTAGGCATGGCTCTCACCGATTTTCTAATTATGGCGAGAATATTGCATTCACAAATGAGGACGGTATTGATGGTTTTCGAACAGGGACTAGATTTCAACAAGCTTTATGTGGCGGGGAGTTAGAATTACCGTTGGAGACAAAGGAAATCATTGGTTCATACTTAATGGATAAACATAGAAATCCTCAATCATTACATGATTTTCATGTAATTGATTTACTTTAACCGACATAATTGTCGGTTTATTTTTTTTTGAAAAATATTTACGCGAGCGACCTGTAGCGAAATTCCACAGTAAGATTTAGCCTTTGTAAAAATTATAAACACCGCTGTTTAAAAAAACAGCGGTGCTGAATAGGTGTTTTATTAAGAGCGATCTTTAAACGGCCGTAAACCTCGTCTCTGTATTTCATCTTTTAATACTTTAACCCAGTCCTTATCCTTATCCGACTTTAATGCATCACGATACGAGACGATTAACAACTCATTACTCATAATTTTCACTTGCATGCCTCCTCGGTTTTAAGGAAATATTATTTAATTTTAATTTATTGTAATGGTTTTTCTTTATTTTGAGAACCCCTATTTTTTAAAATTTCTGATAAATTTGTGACAATTTTTTAATTTTTAGAAAAATCTAACAATTATCCAATTTTTGTAATAGCACTTCTGATATTGCCATTGTAAAAATAGTTGCTGTTTGTAGGTAATATTCCTATAATTGAATAGATATTATTTAAAGGAGTGGCAAACATTGATCCATCAAACATGGCATGACCGGGATTCTGTTAAAAAAGTGGTTTGTACACATACAAATGCAAAAAAATATGTTGTAAACCAAGCTTTATCTGTGGGAAAAACATATGAGGTAAAGAATGAGACCGAAGAGTTTTATTTTATTATTGATAATTCAGGTAAGGTCGGAGGATTTTATAAAGATTATTTTCAAGATGCATAAAAAGGGTGCTGGTAGCGAGTTCGCTAACAGCATTTTCTTTTGACAGGTATTTGTATGGGATTTTGGGTTGGTAGGATTTGGTGGAAATGCGAATTATGTGAGAGGATTACATAAAAAGGGTGGGGGAATTTACTTTATATGTATTAAGAGGCGCTTTTTTACAAAATTACTAATATAAACAATTCCCGTTGAGGTCAATAAGGGAATCGTAGGAGCTGAACGATTCCTGAGAAGCGTGTTAAAAGCTATTTGGGG
>CALCRD010000304.1 GCA_937894355.1 uncultured Bacillus sp. | reverse complement strand
CGATTTTTACTCGATTGGCGGAAGTTCACTAGTCGCTGGGTGCTGCAGCTAGACAAAACGAAAAGCGGAAGCACCCGGGTAGCGCCGTATGAAGAAAAAGCTGAGGAATTCGTATTTGAATTCACTCAGCTTTTTGATTTTATAAAATCTGTCAGCCTCTTTTGAAGTGGCGAAAGAGGTCCGCAAATTCCCCATCTAGCAGCATTTTTAATCTAATTTATCTTCTTCGATTGTTACTTCGTTGGCATCTTTATGAAACGATTGAAAACTGTGGATTAGCGTTTCAAGGTGCTCTATTTGTTCACGATACTCAATAATTGCTGCCGTAATTTGCATTGAGTGGAAAAGCAGTGGTGAATGTGGATCATCAACCTGGTGTTGTTGGTCCAAAAACAAATCAAATAATTCCTTTTTACTATGACAGGAATCACTCTCTTCAAATATGCTGCGTTGAGTTCTAATTTTACCAATATACTTTAAGTGCATTTGTTCATGATGATTAATCAGGCAGTCGAGCTGTGTTTGGACAGCATTTTGAAATTCCTGGGGCATTTGGGTTAGCGCATTTTCATAGCGGTGCAGCCGCTTCAAGGCCTCTAGTGCCCGCTTTGTCGTCGTAATCATTTGGCGGTAGAGAACGAGTTTTCTAGTTTTTACTAAATTAAATTTTTTAAAGTAATTTCGTTCTTCTTTAAACATTAAAAACAGCTGATCTAGCTTAATCATTTCATCTTTTAAATGCTCAATATCATTTTTTAAAAGATGATGTTCAGAGGCATGGCGGATGCTAAAACGAATCCAGCGAATGATTTCCTCTGTAACTTCGGTGATATTATTGTAAAGTTTATTCTCGTATTTTGGCGGTAAAAATACAAAGTTTACAATAAATGCTGACAATACACCAATCATAATCGTTAAGAAGCGAATAAGGGCAAACTCAATAAATTCCTCTCCAGGCGTCTCCATAATTGCGATTAAGGTCACAAGAGAGAGGGATATTGTCTTTTCAATATTGATTTTTAAATTAATCGTTATTACAATAATTGCGGCTAATCCAATGATAAAAACATTATTCCCAAACAGGAGAACAAATGAAATGGCGATGATGGCACCAATTATATTTCCCTGAATCTGTTCGATAATTGATAAATAGGAACGATAAATCGTGGGTTGGATAGCGAAAATAGCAGCGATTCCAGCAAAAATTGGAGATGGGAAGTATAATAAGTCTGCTAATAATAATGCTAATATGATTGCAACTCCCGTTTTGAAAATGCGGGCACCAAGCTTCATAGTATGTTCCTTTCGTAGAAAAAATTATTAAAGAAGTAAGGCTTATCTTGTCATTTTACAGTAATATACATGGATTGAATAAGAACTTCAAGGTTATTTTATCGTATATTCACGGTCAATTAAACACTTTGTTCAAGAGCAGTACAAGAGTAGAGTCATAAAGGGATTAAGAACCCCAAATCTATAGGAGTTTTAAGTCATGGATTAGCAAAGCGAAATCAATTTGTGAAAATTCCTCGAAATCTCGGTGTTGTTAAAAAGGGTGTGTTGATATTTTAAACTTAGTTGATTGGAGCGGAAGGTGCGAAGACTCCTGCGGGAGTACGGGGCAGGGGAGACTCCTAAGGCGCAAAGCGCCAAGGAGGCTTCCCGCTACCGCCCGCGGAAAGCGAAGCACCTGGAGTGGAAATCAACAGCCAAGTTTAACACAACAACTAAAAAAACGCCCACTAGATAGCAGACGTTTCCATAAATCATTAATCATAATTGTTACAACCATCGGGATTGCCACCATTATTCGTATAAACTCCGAGTTTACCAACCATCATTCGTTTAAAACTCCGAAATCACCAACCATTACTCAGTTGATACTCCGGGGTCTGCTTGCTCCTTAACTGGAACAACTTGAAAGAAGTGATCCTCTGGTTTGGCTATTAGAAAACTTAATATGGACACTTCATCATGTTGGTCTTGTGAGGCTAATGCTTTACTGTAGTTTCCGAGTAATTCCTTCACATCAGCTATTCCTTTTTCCGAAAGAGAAGTAATAGAAACTTTTGCGCCTTTGGCGATTCGGCGTTGAATTGCTGATAAGGTTAAGCCTAACTCGGGCTGGTGGCGAAGATAAACTACACCGCCGGTCATTCCGGCGCAAATCCAAGGGCCAGGATCTCCAAGGACGAGGCCTCTTCCATTTGTCATGTATTCAAAAGCAAAGCCTTTGATATTGGCATGGGTGCTAATATTTCCGTGTTCGACTTGAGGGATTGGCTGTTTCAGATTACCGGCGATAATAATATCAGCACCAGAAAGTCTAATCCCAGCTCGAGAATCTGCGTCCCCTTGGGCAACCAGCAGGCCGTGCTGAGCACCATAGCCAAATCCCTTGCCAACCGAACCATTAAAAAGCTTTCCATCCTTGCCAGCAGATTTGAAAATCATGATGCTGCCGCCGAAAGCGGTTTTTCCAATGCCATCTTGGGCGCCACCGCTAATTTCCATATTAATTCCCTTTGATAGATAGGCACCAAGTCCATTGCCAGGAATGGAGCTTTTGTACTGTAAGTGGACTGGGGCCAAGCTTTGATATGAACCATCTAATCGGTCACGAACCCGGTGACAAGAAACTCGGCTCCCTAGTACCCGTTGCCCCGAATTTACCCCGTGAAATTCACGAGAATGATGGAGCTCAGCGGCTACAGCATCTAAATAATCCGTACCACCAGCAGCTAACTGTAGCTGCGATGATTGGATAGAGGCGACGCCATCATTAGGACTCTGTAAACTAAGAGGCAAAGTGTTTAGCAAATAAGCTAAATTCAATTGATTATGACCTTTAATTTGTTCGAGTAAATCGGAGCGACCCACCACTGCTTGGAGATTTTTTATGCCCACTGTGGATGCTAATCGCTTTAGCTCAGCACCAAAGGCTGTATATAAATTGACAATTCCTTTTACGGCAGAGTCGAATTGGCGAGGAACAAAGCGTCGCAATCCATGATTCTTTGCTTGGACTTCTGTTTCAATTTGGGTGGCAATACCGACATGACAGGTATCTAAGTGACAGCCGCGGCAGGTCGTACAACCAACTGCAATCATCGACAGTGTTCCAAATCCGACCCGATTTGCTCCGAGCAGCATTATTTTTAACACATCTAAGGCACTTTTGATGCCTCCGTCAGCCCATATTTCAACCTGGTGGCGAAGCCCGGATTCTAACAGGGCATTATGTGCCGCCTTAACGCCAATTTCCACTGGTAATCCGACATGTTGAATCGCATGAATTCTGGCTGCACCTGTACCACCATCAAACCCACTTAAGGTAATGATGTCAGCTCCGGCTTTGGCGATTCCGACGGCAATTGTACCGATATTGGGGACAATAGGTACTTTTACCGCCACCTTGGCCTGGTCGTTCGCTGTCTTTAACTCATGAATCATTTGAGCTAAGTCTTCAATCGAATAAATATCATGATTATTGGAAGGCGAAATTAAATCTGAACCAATTGTTGCATTTCGAGCCGCGGCAATTTTGGCGGTAACCTTTGACCCTGGTAAATGACCGCCCTCACCTGGTTTAGCCCCTTGCCCAATTTTTATTTCCAACAGATTGGAGGAATTAATTAGTTCGGCGTTAATGCCAAACCGGCCGGAAGCTACTTGTTGTCCGCGAGTCTTAGGATACTTCCCAAGCATATCTTTAATCTCGCCACCTTCACCGGTTAAACTGACCATATTTAAGCGGTTCGCCCCTTCGGCATAAGCCCGAAAAGCAATTTCACTTTGAGAGCCAAAGGACATCGATGAGATGACGAATGGCAGATCATGATCACCAACTCGGATGTCCACAAACTCCGGTAACATTGGCTTAGCTGACTGCTTCAATCCGGTTAAGTGCCGAATCGTAATTGGATTTTGTCCCTCTTGCTCATTAATTTTTTCCCGATAGGCATCATACTTCCCAGTTACGGCGACTTCACCAATAGACTTCCAAATCCGTGGGAAAAGATTGAAGCTTTTACCAATCCGAGCTTTATCGTTATGGAAATCAGCAGCCCTTGCCACAGAATCTACCTTCATTGCTTCAAAATTATAGTCAAGGGTGTCCGAACCAAGGAAGTTTACCGTATATAGATAATGAGAGATCTCATCGTGTAAGCCGATGGTGGAAAAAAGTCGCCCATATCCGCGGACTTCATGAATACCAATCGTTGAAATAACCTTTTCCATTCCTTTGGTAAGTGCAGAATACAGGTTTTTCACCGGAGCTAATGCCTCATCGATTACAGTCATGAACATATAATAAGGACTAATCACATCTGCTCCCAAACCGTAAGCAATCATATTATCATGTAAAGACCGAAGAGCGGCTGAGCGTAACAGCAGAGAACAGTTTCGTCTTAAACCAGCTTCGACTAAGGCTTGATTAATGGCCGAAGTGACCAGCTGCGGATCGATCCAGTATTGCTCTTGTTGATGGGCAGCGGCATCGTCTAACACAATCAAGGTTTTCCCGGCCTTCACTGCCTGAATTGTGGCATGGGTGAGTCGAGCTAAGGCAGCAGGAATTGATTCTTCCTTCTCGACTGTAGTTGAAATGAAGCCTGTAAGCTGCTTATCCTGATAGTATTGAACAAGTTGCTCATAGCTAGGTTGACCAAGTTCAGCGGCAACGTCAACACCGGCTTTGCCCTCGATTAATATCGGGGTGGTCAGCTCGACAATCGTTGAAACCTCTGCTTTGCTAAAAAGTGACGGACGAGCACCAATAATCGTTCGGGTGGAAAAATGTTCCGTTTCCCGGTCACGATCAATGGCAGGATTGGTTACAACAGCTACACTTTCTTTGATAAAATCAGCCAGGTTTTTGCGCTCAGAATTAAGGGCTGCTAAAGGGGAATCATGGCCGAGTGACCGGATCGGTTCAGCGCCTTTTTCAGCCATTTGTTCCACCAATTGAACATGCTCTCTTTCCCAGCCAAAAGCTTTGTACTGGCCATTTTGGATTTTAGTAGAATCAGAGGTTGCCGCAACTATCGCTAATTTAGGTGGCACTAACCGCATTCTAGCATCGGAAAAAGTAACTTTCTGATTAAAACGGGCATAGACTTCGTTCTGAAATTCATTCATATATAAAACTTCAAGAATATTAGCACGATATTTGAAGCCAACCTTTTCACCTGGAGCAAGCGGTTTTGGATCATTGATAAATTCTTCAGTTGGGATAATGCCAGGTTCAGATGAGAAAAGATAAGAAGAAGTCGTTTCCAGCATCCATAGCGGTCGAAGTCCCAGTGAATCCACACTAAACACCGCTTCATCGGCGAACCGAGAAATGATCCCCGCTGGACCTTGGGCAAAATGGCCCCATGCTTCACGAATATAAGTGTAAAAATCCTGCAAACGACTGGGGTAAGCTTTAATTTCATTAATAATTGGCGGAAATAATACTTCCATCGCTTCAAATAATGAGTAGCCGTCGCGGCAAATTAGTGTTTCAATGATTCTACTTAAATCCTGTGAATCACTGCCGTCCTTGACCAACGGAATACTGAGCATAACCGCCTCATCACGCAATTTAGAGATCGTATTAATTTCGCCGTTATGGCCAAGAACACTAAACGGCTGAACCCGGAAAAAACTAGATAAAGTATTGGTGGAATAACGATTATGTCCAAGAGTAATAGTAGATGAAACAAGAGGGCTGGCAAGGTCATGATAATATTTAGGAAGAATATCTCCGGCACCCATAACCTTATAAATAGCATGGAATTGACTTAAAGAAGAGACATGAACAGCAGTATTCTTTTCGAAATCTATCATAATCTCAAACAGCTTTTTGGATAATTCAGTTCCCGATTGTGGGGCAACACAGGCAAACTGCCAAAACAGCGGATTTTCTTGGAGGGCAATTGGACCAAGTGCCGCCGGATTCGTTACCTTGTCTGATTCAAAAACAATTTCTAATTGATTGTTGGTGAGCTTTTCGTGAAGCTCGTTCAAAATTCCCGCTGGGTCAGCATCCTTCTTTATAAAAACATGGCCAACCACAAAATTTTCGCCATCAACAACATCAGGGTTATTGCCCGCCTGTTGCAATTTTTTCTTCCAGAGCCGTTTGGGAATATCAATATGAATTCCAACCCCGTCACCCTCACCATTGGTAAAACCAGCTCGATGATTCATCATCACCAGGGCATCGATACATTGGAAAATATTCTCCCGCGTAGCGATTTTCCTTTTTTCGAGAGCGGCAACAATACCACAAGCATCATGTTCATGACGATAAAAATCTTTAAACAAGGCAGGGTTCCAAGTATTATTCATAAATTCGGCTTCATAAAAGGTAATCCCTATAAAGCCGGTTCACCTCCTATAAAAAAGTTGGATTGCATTAAGGCTATTTTAAAGAACCTGTTGATTGGAACGGAAATCAACAGCCTAGTTTAATGAAGCCTCATTAAAAAAGTTCAGGATCAATTACTAATAAAAGGGAATGGATAGTGGTGGGGAGGATAAAAAACTGCAATAATAGTCAAGGTTAATCTTATCATAAGAATATTCAGAATTCAATTAAATATACAGTTGTATGGATATCGGGGACTGTGGAGATTTATCGTAGAATTCGATTAAATATGCATTTTCGACAAAATCACATAAAAAAACAGGTGCAAAACTGCACCTGTAATGAATAAAAAGTGAATAATCTATACCTCCGCCATCTCCTGGAACGCATTATTGACAGCATGTATCGTTGCTTCAATATCTTCCATTGTATGAGCAATCGTAACAAACCATGCCTCATATTTTGACGGCGCCAAATTAATCCCTTGATGAAGCATCAGCTTAAAGAACCTGGCAAACATCTCGCCATCAGCATCTTTCGCTTGCTCGTAATTTTCAATCTTCTCTTTGGTAAAATAAACCGTCAATGCACCCTTGAGCCGGTTAATAGTAATCGAAATCCGATTTTCAGCGGCAGCCTGGATAATACCTGCTTCAAGCGCAGCACCAAGCTCATCTAAATATTCATACACACCTTGTTGCTGTAAAACTTCTAAACAAGCAATCCCTGATAACATGGAAGCTGGGTTTCCAGCCATAGTTCCAGCTTGATAGGCAGGACCTAGTGGAGCTACTGTTTCCATTATGTCCAGACGTCCACCGTAAGCACCAATTGGTAGTCCGCCGCCAATGATTTTTCCAAGTGCGGTTAAGTCTGGTTTTACACCAAGTAAATCCTGAGCACCGCCATACATAAAGCGGAACGCCGTAATGACTTCATCATAAATAACTAAGGCACCGGCAGCATGGGTAAGTTCATTCACTTGTTCTAAAAATCCTGGTTTCGGTTCAACAATCCCAAAGTTTCCAACGATTGGCTCGACTAAAACCGCGGCAACTTGGTCACCCCATTTTTCAAGAGCAGCTTTATAGGGCTCAATATCGTTAAACGGAACTGTAATCACTTCTTGAGCGATACTTTTAGGGACACCAGCGGAATCAGGAGTTCCTAATGTAGATGGTCCAGAACCTGCGGCCACTAGAACAAGATCGGAATGTCCGTGATAGCAACCAGCAAATTTAATAATCTTATCTCTTCCGGTGTAAGCGCGAGCAACCCGGATTGTTGTCATCACTGCTTCTGTTCCGGAATTAACAAACCGGACTTTATCAAGTGAAGGAATCGCTTCTTTCAGTATTTTGGCAAATTTAACTTCATGTGGTGTTGGTGTCCCATAAAGAACTCCAGTTTCTGCGGCTTTTTTTATCGCCTCAGTAATGTGGGGATGAGCGTGACCAGTAATGATTGGTCCGTATGCAGCTAGATAATCGATGTATTGATTTCCATCAACATCGAAAAAATAGGCTCCTTGTCCTCTTTCCATGACGACAGGAGAACCGCCACCTACAGCTTTGTATGATCTTGAGGGGCTGTTCACCCCGCCAACGATATGTTCGAGTGCTTCTTTATGTATGCGTTCTGAATTCGTAAATCTCATCTTTTTTCCTCCTCTTTAATCTTCATTTCTTATTTTAGCAGAAAAAAACAATCCTGAGTTGTTCGAACCGTACGGGAGAGGAAAATCATGTTTGTTGTTTAAATGATAATGATTCGATAAACTAAAATATTAGGGAAGTGAATTTGGAGGAGAAACCATGAAGGATGCCATTATCGTTAATAATTTACAAAAAGATTTTAAAGCATACTCGAGTCGTTCTGGATTAAAAGGAGCTTTTCGAGATTTATTTACGAGAAATTACAAAGTTTTATCGGCGGTAAATGATATTAATTTTACAATAAAGCAAGGGGAAATGGTCGGCTATATCGGTGAGAACGGCGCCGGAAAATCGACAACAATAAAAATGTTAACCGGGATACTAACGCCAACTTCAGGTAGTGTCAGGGTAAATGGGATGAACCCCCATAAGGAACGGGAAAAATTTGTGCAAACGATTGGGGTTGTATTCGGACAACGTTCCCAATTATGGTGGGACATTGCTGTTCAAGAATCCTTCCGATTATTAAAGAAGGTTTATAAAGTTTCAGATGAGCAGTATAACGAACACATGGGACATGTAATCAAAACGCTTGATTTGGAGCCGCTGTTAGATAAACCGGTCCGAAAATTATCGCTAGGACAACGGATGCGTTGTGAGCTGGCAGCGGCGTTGATTCACAATCCGCCGCTATTATTTTTAGATGAACCGACAATCGGCTTAGATGTGCTAGTGAAAATGAAAATTCGCGAATTTTTAAAAGAGATTAATCAAAAATACAATACAACTATTCTGTTAACTACCCACGATTTAACTGACATCGAAGCTTTATGTGAACGGGTTATAATGCTTGATGAAGGAAAAATCATCTATGACGGTGCGTTAAAAAGCTTGAAGGAAACTTGGGTGGAAGGGAAGGACATTGAATTTCAATTTTTACAAAGCGTTGATTTGGCAACATTGGAGGCGACAACTAAGGGTGAACCTGTGTCTTGGGAGATTGATGAAGAACATCAAATTTTCAAGATTCATACCGAAAAAGATAATGATGAACTGATCTCAAGAATTATTGCCAAGGTAGTCGCGGCTTACAAAATCAAGGACATCAAAATCAATGAACCTTCTACAGAAGAAATTGTCCGAAACATATATGAAAAAGGGTCTGTTTAAGGGAGGCGTATCGGATGGGAAAATATTTAGAAATGATCCGAATTCGCTTCTTAATGATGCTAGCTTATCGGACCGACTATTATAGCGGAATTCTTATTTATAGTATTAATATTGGCGCTTATTATTTCTTGTGGACGGGTATTTATGGAGATAAAGCTGAAATTGAAGGATTATCAGTCACTCAAATGACCACTTATATTGCGGTTGCTTGGATGGCCCGGGCCTTTTATTTTAATAATCTTGACCGGGAAATGGCAACGGAAATCATGGATGGCCGAGTTGCGGTGGAATTGATCCGACCATACAGTTATTTAGGGATGAAGATGATGCAAGGATTAGGAGAAGGGCTGTTTCGCTTGTTCCTCTTCTCACTTCCGGGGATGGTCATTGTGTCGTTCATATTCCAATTGGACTTTTCGATTCCAGTTGCGACCTTGGGATTATTTTTCGTATCAATCTTGTTAAGTTTCTTCATTAATACGCAAATCAATTTACTTGCAGGTATTGCCACCTTTTTTCTCTATAATAATACCGGCTTAATTCGGGCAAAACGGGTCATAATCGACTTGTTTTCAGGCTTGTTATTGCCAATCAGCTTTTTTCCAGGCTGGGCTCAGGAAATTATGAAGTTTTTACCGTTTCAAGGAATTAGTTATCTTCCAAGCATGATTTTCACTGGAGGATTTACCAATAGCCAGGCCTTTGAAGCCATTTTGTCGCAGGCGGTCTGGGTAACTATTTTAATTGTGCCGATATATGTTTTATGGATTTTGGCTAAAAAACAACTGATTATTCAAGGAGGGTGACAGATGTTTTATTTATCAATGTTCTTTCAATATGTCGCCCAATATATGAAGACGAGGCTAGAATACCGGACCAATTTGTTTGTGGAAATTTTGACTGATTTTCTATTTCAAGCCGTGAATTTTGTGTTCATTTTAGTTGTTTTTGGCCATACCCAATTATTGGCGGGCTGGAACCGGGAGGAAATTATTTTTATCTATGGCTTTTTCCTCGTTCCCGCAGCCCTGTTTTCGGCATTTTTTAATATTTGGGATTTTAATGATCGCTACATTATTAAGGGTGAGCTTGATCGAATCTTAACCAGACCAATCCATAGTTTGTTTCAAATTATTTTGGAAAGATTGGAATTAGAAGCTTTATTTGGTGGTTTAACCGGAATAATCGTGATGATTTATGCGGGCGCTGTATTGGATTTGCAGCTGCGCTGGTTTGATCCATTGCTGTTTATCGTGTTTGTCATCGGTGGGGCGCTAGTTTATGCCGGAATATTTGTGTTAATTGCTTGCATCAGCTTTTGGAGCGATGCTAAATCTTCAATCATGCCAATGATGTACAATATTAGCAATTATGGACGCTATCCAGTCGATATTTATAATAAGGTGATTCGGTTTGTATTAACCTGGATCTTACCTTTTGCTTTTGTCGGGGTATATCCAGCATCCTTTTTCCTTGGGAAAAGTGAATGGTACCTGTTTGCCTTTTTTACGCCAGTCATGGGGATTGCATTTTTCGGAATTGCGATTATGGTCTGGAACTCTGGAATCAAGCGGTATCGCGGGGCTGGGAATTAAGCAGGTATACGACAAGGAAGTGGAGCGTATTCTTTAGTAGAGCTCTTTTCTCAAACTTTGTTGCTTTTTTATGAGCCAACATTTATGAGAAAAGAGCTGCAAATTAACTTTCAAGCTACAAAATAGCTGTAACCGAGTTAAAATCGGGTTTAGGATTTTAACCGAGTTAAAATCGGGTTTAGGATTTTAACAACAATCATTCGAAAACAGCCTTTGTAGAAAAGCATTTAAGTCAGGCCTATGCCAGTCCTGTCGGAGAGCAACGCGGAAGCTTCCGCCTTTCTATATAAAGGAGAGAGTTTCATGATCTTTTATTTGTTGTTTATGTTTGTATTACTCAGCATTATCATGAGTTTGCGGCTTTTGTTTATGCCCCATAAAATAAAAGGGAAAAAGGTCTCATTTGAGAATTTTTTATTGCTAGCGATGCTTTATGCGACAATGATGATTGGTTTTGGTCTGATTTATATGCTTTTAGAAATGAAAGGCTTTATTTTAATAATAGAAGAAACTAAGACTATTGGAGCGGATTTTTTTTCACGCTTGGAAACGTTTATTTATTTTAGTGCAGTTACCCTGTTTTCGGTTGGTTATGGAGATATTGCCCCGATTGGACCTGGTCGAGTCATTGCCATCATTGAAGCTTTAATAGGTTACACGATACCCGCCGCCTTTGTGGCTCGAGCCGTTTTCGATCGCGAACCATAGCGATTCTAATTATTTGTTTTTTAGAAAAAAATGGGATAGGCTAAAATTAACCATTTTTGATGAGGGGGTTTTTATATGACAATAAGTGTTGGTCAAGCTGCACCGGGATTTGAACTACCGGCGACAAATGGAAATAGTGTTAAGCTTGCTGATTTTGGCGGCAAGAATGTCGTTCTTTATTTTTATCCAAAAGATATGACTCCAGGTTGTACAACGGAAGCTTGCGAGTTCCGCGATTTCCATGGCCAGTTTAATGAATTAAATACGGTGATTATCGGAATAAGTCCTGATCCGCTAACCCGTCATGAGAAGTTCATTGAAAAATATGGTCTGCCATTCGAATTGTTGGCAGATGAAGAACATAAAGCGGCTGAAAGCTACGGTGTTTGGAAGCTGAAGAAAAATTTTGGAAAAGAATATATGGGGATTGAACGCTCAACTTTTATCATTGATCAAGATGGGATGTTGGTCAAGGAGTGGCGTAAAGTGAAGGTTAAAGGGCATGTTGAAGAAGCCCTACAATACATAAAAGAGAATCTTTAATATCGAAAAAACTGAAAAATCATAGCCTATTTTTTGCTATTGAGGCTATTGTCCACTCATTTATCGAGGATTTGAATATCATTTTATTAGGGCATACCTCCTCAGTTATTTTTTAGCGAATCATCTACTGATTCGCTTCTTTTTTCGTGACCAAAAGTGTGGAAAACCCGAGCAAAGTTGTGTACCTAGTTATAAGGTACCTAATAATGAGGAAAAGCAGAGAAAAGGGTACCCAATAGGGGTTATAAGGTACCTAATAATGAGGAAAAGCAGAGAAAAGGGTACCCAATAGAGGTTATAAGGTACCTAATAATGAGGAAAAGCAGAAAAAAGGGTACCCAATAGAGGTTATAAGGTACCTAATAATGAGGAAAAGCAGAGAAAAGGGTACCCAATAGGGATATTAAGGTACCTAATAATTGCCTATTGTTAGATATTCTTGCTCTGTTTCTACCACTACTCTATATTCTGCAACCACCTTGCTAAAAATCATGCTAAAATTCCATTTTCTCTAAAATCCGTAATGAAATCTTTAAAACTTCTTATACGAGAAATGGCATATTAAGTGAAATGTCCTATATATGGATGTTATGATAGGGAAAAGAACTCCAAGGAGGATTTTTATGTTAATCATCACTACATTTTTACCTCCAGAAAAAAAAAGAATGGCAACAGAAGCAGCGTTCCCAACGATTCAATTTGAATTCTACAAAGATATTAATCAAGCCGATGCATCCGTTCTTGAGGCCGAGGTTTTGCTTACCTATGGTGAGGATTTAACGGAAGAACTGATTCGCCGGACGACAAAACTTAAATGGATTATGGTCGTCTCAGCGGGGCTGGAGAAAATGCCTTTTAAAGCATGCCAAGAAAAGGGAATCATCGTCACCAATGCTAGAGGAATTCATAAAATCCCGATGGCTGAATTTACTATTGGGGTCATGCTTCAATATGTTAAACAGGCCCAAGTGTTGTGGCATAATAATCAAATCGCAGAGTGGCAGCGCCGCTTACCGATGGCCGAATTGCATGGGCAATCAGTTTTGATTATTGGGGTCGGGGCAATTGGTGGAGAAATTGCTCGGCTTGCCAAAGCGTTTCAAATGATCACACTTGGAGTCAATACCTCTGGGAAAATGGTTGAAAATGTTGATTCAATTTTTAAAATCGACCAACTTGAACAGGCATTGGCGTTAGCTGATTTTGTCGTCAATATTCTTCCAAGTACGAAGGAAACAAAACACTTGCTTAGGAATAGCCACTTTGATGCGATGAAAGAATCTGCTGTTTTTATTAACATCGGTCGGGGTGATATTGTCGAAGAGGCGGTACTGCTTGAGGCATTACAACAGAAAAAATTCGCCCATGCCTACTTAGATGTATTTTATAATGAACCTTTAGACAAACAGCATCCGTTTTGGACAATGGAGAATGTTTCGGTTACTCCACATATATCAAGCTTAACCAAGAAATATCTACCACGGTCTTTCGAAATTTTCTTTAAAAATTTACATAGCTATTTAAATAATGAAGACAAATATATTAACAGGGTTGATTTAGAAAGGGGCTATTAGTTTTGAAAATATATACCAAAACAGGAGATAAAGGAACAACATCATTGGTTTATGGACAGAGAGTTCGCAAGGATGATATTCGCGTAGAAGCATATGGAACATGTGATGAGGCCAATTCCATGATTGGTCTTGCTTTGAGTTATTTGAAAAATGAAAATTTTCCAGGCAAGGACGAGTTAGAACTGGAATATCATAAAATACAGACCAGTTTATTTCATGTTGGAGCAGAACTTGCTACTCCAAGTGGCAAGGAAGTAAAATGGAAGCTTTTCCCTGAGGATATTGCGACAATGGAAAAACTAATTGATGAATGGGACTCTGGACTTCCTGCACTGACTAATTTTGTCTTACCTGGGGGACATCCATCAGGTGCAGCATTCCACTCAGCAAGAACCATTGCTAGAAGAGCAGAACGCTGTTCGGTAAAAATCGAGGAAGAGGTAAATCCGTTAGTGCTATCATATTTAAATCGTCTTTCCGACTTATTATTTGTGACGGCTAGGTATGTTAATTACCATTTAGGAGCAGTTGAAAAAACATTGCACAAAAATGACTAAAAGAGGAAATTGAATATTAAGGTTATTATATTGACAAAAGTATTTAAAGTTGGGTACACTATTTATAAAGATTACAATGTAAAAATTCTTACAGAAAAGAGGTGCATGACGGTGTCACATAATCCGCTTAAAGAAGCGTTGGATACCTTGAAAGAGACTGGAGTACGTATCACTCCCCAACGTCATGCGATACTTGAATTTTTAATAGACTCAATGTCACATCCTACAGCAGATGATATTTACAAGTCCCTAGAAGGAAAATTCCCGAACATGAGTGTGGCTACAGTTTACAACAATTTGCGAGTATTTCGTGAAGTGGGTCTTGTTAAAGAATTGACCTTTGGTGATGCCTCAAGTCGCTTTGATTTTGTTACAACGCACCATTATCATGTGATTTGTGAGAAATGTGGTAAAATTGTTGATTTCCATTATCCTGGTTTGGATGAGGTAGAGCATCTTGCATCCCATGTTACTGGTTTTAATATTACCCACCATCGTATGGAAATATACGGAAGTTGCCCGGATTGCTCTGCGAAGGAAGTACATTAATATAGTACAAGAAAAAAGCTGTCGGATCATTTCCGGCAGCTTTTTCTTGTTGGTCATTATTTCTTTTGGTTGTATTTTTGATTGAATTCTTTGCCTTCAAGGTTCGGATCAAGTGTTAATGGTTCATTGCAGTACATGCACATATCTACACGTCCAAGGACTTTTGTGGTTTTACCACAATTAGGGCATACAACTTGGACAGTCTTTGTGGAAAGCATCCCAATCCAAAAATAAACAACTGTACTGGCAATCATAAATAATAATCCAAGCAACATAAAGGTGGTCATTAATACAGGAGAGTTTCTAAAAAATATCCCGCCATACATAACGATGAATCCAATAAAAATCAAACTTAAAGCAAATGTTCTTATTTTATTTATCTTACTTTTTGTTTTAGCCATACTGAATGTCCCCTTCATAAAAGCATCGATTTATTATATCATTCTAATCGCTTGATGTGGTAATGATTGTACCCGGTCAGATTTGGCGGACTGTTTCATTACTGCTGATATTAAAGAATGAGCATAAAGTAAATGATTGTATTTGCTTAAATTGTCTATTAATAGAAGGATTTTTGAGGGTGTTGTCGAAATATATAGGCTAGCAAGAATTATGGAGGATTGATCATGGAACACATTCTTAGGCCGTTATATCAGGAACGTGCTAGTCAAGCAAATACCCTTGGTGTAATGCGTATTGACAAGGGAGAGAACCGCATCCCGATTACAGACACCTTTGATACGGTGCTGCTCATTATCGTTAAAGAATCGGAAAAACCACATTTTGTTAAACATTACTGTTATGAGGATAAGAAAGCCTCATTGAATATTATCAGTGAATCACAACTTAATGAGTGGCTACTACTGGGGACAAATCGAAAAATCTTTGAATGGCTTTTCATCGGGAAAGTTTTGTTTGATCGCAATGACTATATTCACAACCTGAAAATTGAGCTTAAGGAATTTCCGTTTAATGGTCGAAAAACAAAAATGGGGTTAGAGTTTGCTAAATTGATTCGAAGATATACGGATGGAAAAGCTTTCTTTGAAAAAAAACATTATATGGATGCTTATAACCACATTATTCATTCGTTACATCATTTAGCAAGATTATCTGTGATCGAAAATGGCTTTCATCCCGAAATTACTGTTTGGAATCAAATCAAACAAATCGAACCACAAATATATAAATTATATAAGGAACTAATCACTAGTGAAGAATCAATCGAAAAACGACTGGAATTGTTGTTCTTAGCAAGTGAGTACCTAATTCATGATCGAACAGAACTGGGAGTAGCGCATTTTATGGAAACTCTTGAAGAACAAGAAGTTTGGTCATTTGATGATTTATTAAGTCATCCACAACTACAATTGTATTCTGTCGATTTAAGTATTTTACTTGAGTATCTAATTGATAAAAAATACGTAAATGTCATTAAGAAAGAAACAAAAGGGCAAGAAATATATCATCGATACTACTCAATAAAAAATATAAAAGGAAATTCATAAAAACTCTTGACCTTTTCAATAATACTTGTTATATTTATAACCGTCGCTGCGAACGAGTTAAACAAAAACAAATATTCGCGGTTGATGGTTATAAAAAAGGTGTTGACAGTATAAACACCGTATGGTATATTAATAAAGTCGCTTCTCGGCGACGGAGTAAAAAATTGCTCTTTGAAAACTAAACAAACAAACGTCAACAATATTATTTTTTAT
>CALCRD010000303.1 GCA_937894355.1 uncultured Bacillus sp. | reverse complement strand
TCTCACTCAGCTCGTGCTCCTGCAGGAGTCTTCGTGCCTTCCACTCCAATCAACATGTGTTCAAAATTATCATTAACAAAGCACCTGTTTAAAGCTAAAAATTTCCTCAATAATTATTAGTCTTGATTGATTCTAGCAATTCGCCCTTGTTCAATGTATACTAGCAAAATTGAAATATCAGCAGGGTTTACGCCTGCCACACGTGATGCTTGAGCCAAAGTTAATGGTCTAACAGCCGTTAATTTTTGCCGTGCTTCAGAAGCTAAGCCTGTAATCGATTCATAATCAATATTATCAGGAATTTTCTTGTCTTCCATTTTCTTTAATCTCTCAACCTGCTGCAGTGCTTTGTCAATATAGCCTTCATATTTTATTTGAACTTCTACCTGTTCATTTATTTCATCTTCTAGTTCGACTTCACTAGGTACAAGCGTTTGAATATGCTTATAAGAAATCTCTGGACGTTTTAAAAGGTCTGATGCTCTTACACCATCCTTTAATTCACTTCCACTTTGAGCTTTTACCAATTCCTGCACTTCGGGAGTCGGTTTAATGATAATGGACTGTAAGCGCAATTTCTCCGCCTCAATCATTTCTTTCTTTAAAAGAAACCTTTGATAGCGCTCTTCTTTTATTAATCCCATTTTATAGCCAAAAGGCGTTAATCTTAAATCAGCATTATCGTGACGTAGTAAAAGTCGATATTCTGCTCTTGATGTTAACAATCGGTATGGATCCTTCGTTCCTTTTGTCACCAAATCATCTATTAACACTCCAATATAAGCATCAGACCTACTTAGAATTAGTTCTTCTCTTCCAAGTGCTTTACTTCCGGCATTTATTCCGGCAATCAAACCTTGGCCAGCAGCTTCTTCATAACCAGAAGTACCGTTGATTTGACCAGCAGTGTATAGATTTTTTATCACTTTAGTTTCTAATGTTGGCCAAAGCTGTGTTGGAACCACTGCATCATACTCTATCGCATAACCAGATCTCATCATTTGAACATTTTCTAAACCTGGAATCGTTTTAATAACCTGTCTTTGAACCTCTTCAGGTAAACTAGATGATAATCCTTGAACATAGACTTCCTCGGTATTACGTCCTTCTGGTTCAAGGAAAATTTGGTGCCGAGGTTTATCATTGAATCGCACGACTTTATCTTCAATTGATGGACAATAACGCGGACCAGTCCCCTTAATCATTCCTGAAAACATAGGTGACCGATACAAATTATCCTCAATTATTTGATGTGTTGTTCCGTTGGTATAAGTGAGCCAGCAAGGAATTTGATCAACAATATAATCTTTAGTTTCAAATGAAAAAGCACGAGGGACGTCATCCCCAGGTTGAATTTCCGTTTTACTATAATCTATCGTTCTTGCATTAACACGTGGTGGTGTACCCGTTTTAAATCTCACCAACTCAAGTCCAATTTCCTCCAAATTCTCGGATAGCTTGATTGATGGTTGTTGATTATTCGGTCCACTAGAGTATTTTAACTGGCCGATAATAATTTCGCCTCTTAAAAAAGTACCTGTCGTAATGACCACAGTATTAGAGCGGTAAATTGCCCCTGTATTTGTAATGATTCCGCGGCATTCTCCAGCTTCTACAACCAAAGACTCAGCCATTCCTTGAATCAGCGTCAAATTAGGTTCATTTTCAAGTGTTTTTTTCATTTCATGCTGATAAGCAAACTTATCTGCCTGTGCCCGTAAAGCTCGAACAGCTGGACCTTTACCCGTGTTTAGCATTCTCATTTGAATATGGGTTTTATCGATATTTTTTCCCATTTCTCCACCAAGAGCATCAATTTCCCTAACTACTATTCCCTTAGCAGGTCCACCAATTGATGGATTACATGGCATAAATCCAACCATATCAAGATTTATGGTAATGACTAAAGTTTTTGCTCCAAGGCGTGCTGATGCTAAACCGGCTTCACATCCGGCATGTCCTGCGCCGATGACGATAACATCATAATTTCCGGCCTCATATTGCATATTTTTATCTCCTTACTCTTTCTGAATTTCTAAATGATCGGATAGCCTGACCCAGGCACCTCCGCTTTTCTTTGTCTAGCTCCAGCGGCTAGGGGCTCGAGTCATAAGCCAATCCGTCCAAAAGGTCAAAGTGCGACCTTTAAGCCGGCTCGTCTTATGCTTGTCGCCCCTGAACAAGCCGCTTCCGCTTTTCCTATTTCCCTAAACAAAACTGAGAAAATAGTTGGTCGATTAGGCTTTCGTGTATGGTTTCGCCGATGATTTCACCTAACAATTCCCACGTTCTAGTTAAATCTATTTGAATGATATCAATTGGTATTCCCATGTCAACTCCATTAATAGCTTCTGAAATTGCCGTAGCTGCCTGATTTAATAGAGCAATATGGCGAGTGTTGGAAACATAAGTTAGATCGCCAGCTTCGATAGAACCTTCAAAAAACATTGAAGCAATCGCTTCTTCTAACTCATCTACCCCTTGATCTTCAATTAATGAAGTCGTAATAATATTATTATTCTTAGCAAGACTTTTGACAATTTCCAAATCAATTTTTTGCGGTAAATCAGTTTTATTAATAATAATAATGACGTCCATACCTTCAACAGCACGGAAAATATTGCGGTCTTCTTCTGTTATTTCATCAGAATAATTAAGAACAAGTAGAATTAAATCAGCTTCTTTTAAAACTTGCCGAGACCTTTCCACACCAATTCTTTCAACAATGTCTTCCGTTTCACGAATTCCGGCAGTATCTAATAGACGTAACGGAACCCCACGAACATTTACGTATTCTTCGATAACATCTCTTGTTGTCCCGGGAATTTCTGTTACAATTGCTTTATTTTCTTGAACTAGACTATTCAGCAGTGAAGACTTTCCAACATTTGGACGCCCAATAATAACCGTTGATAAGCCGTCTCGAAGAATTTTCCCTTGCTGGGAGGTTTTTAACAAAACTTCGATTTCTTTTCGTACATATGTAGCTTTTTCAATCAACATTCTATGGGTCATTTCTTCGACATCATCGTATTCCGGGTAATCTATGTTAACCTCGACATGTGCGAGTATTTCTAATATTTCTTGGCGAAGCTTTTGGATCATTTTTGATAGGCGCCCTTCCATTTGTCCGAGTGCCACATTCATAGCCCGGTCTGTTTTTGCGCGAATTAAATCCATTACTGCTTCTGCCTGAGATAAATCAATCCGACCATTCAAAAAAGCCCGTTTGGTAAATTCACCTGGTTCTGCAAGTTGTGCCCCATTACTCAAAACCAATTGTAAGACCCTTTTTACAGAAACAATTCCACCATGGCAATTAATTTCTACTACATCCTCTTTGGTAAAAGTCTTTGGACCCTTCATCACCGAAACCATAACCTCTTCGATTATTTTCTCCGTTTTTGGATCTTGCAGATGTCCATAATGAATTGTATGTGAAGGTACCTCAATTAACCTTTTTCCATTTACTCCACAAAAAAGCTTATCACAAATTACAATCGCTTCCGGACCGCTCAAGCGAACAATCGCAATCGCTCCCTCTCCCATCGGAGTAGAAATCGCTGCTATCGTATCATATTCCATATAAGTCTCACCTCATTTCCTTTATGCTTTCCCTCTATATCATTCAACCGTCACTTCATATTTTTTTCTTAAAAAAAATTTCCCGACCTAATATTAAGGCACCTTTATGAAAAAGTAAGATTTTCCTGTTATCCACAACAAGTTTATAATACGCTTTATTTTAACTTATCCACATGTGAATAACAATAAAACGCGTATTTTTACTTTAAAAATTGTTTAAAAATATTATCCACAACCTAAAAAAAAAGAATTATATTTCCTAAAAAAATCTAAGCAACCCATCATTCACGTAAAATAAAAACCAAAAAAAATCCCCGTCCAATAGTGGACAGGGATTTTTTTTATTTTACTAACTTTAGCGGCAAGCTAAGTCCTTAATATCTTCTGCTTTGAGCTTGAGCTTCTGTTTTTTTCGGAGAAATCACTATATGACGGTAAGGTTCGGTACCATCAGAATAAGTTTTAATCTTTTTATTATCGACCAAAGCTGTATGAATGACTTTTCGCTCATATGAAGGCATCGGTTCAAGCGCAACATTCTTACCAGTTTTTACTGCTTTTTGTGCCAATCGTTCTGCCAAATGAACTAATGTTTCAATTCTCCGTTTACGATAATCCTCTGCATCGATCATAACCGTATAATATTGATTAGAATAACGATTTAAGACCAATTGCGTCAAATATTGAAGAGAATTCAACGTTTGTCCCCTTTTTCCAATTAGAAGAGCAATTTTTTCACCGGTTAATACAAAATGAACATGTTTTCCTTCTTTAACAGTATTAATGTTAATTGATACATCCATTTTGCTGGCAACATCGACCAGGAATTTCTCTGCCTCTTCAATCGGATCAATCTTTAGCGTAACTTTAACAATGGCAGGACGAGACCCAAAGATACCTAAGAAACCTTTTTTTCCTTCATCAATAACGGCAACTTCAGTACGGTCCTTAGTAGTATTTAACTGAGCTAAAGCACTTTTTACTGCTTCCTCGACAGTTTGTCCTGTAGCAGTTACTTGTTTCACTTTTTCGTTCCTCCCGCTGTACCTTTTTCAGTTTTCAATTCTGGACCTTTAATAAAATAGGTTTGAATAATCATAAAAATGTTACCTACTACCCAGTACAAAGAAAGAGCTGCTGGGAAGCTAATGGCAAACACAACGATCATAATTGGCATCATCCAAAGCATCATTGCCATTTGCGGATTTTGATTAGCCGTTCCGGCCATCATCATTTTTTGTTGAATAAATGTAGTTATACCTGCGATAATTGGCAGCAAATAATATGGATCTGGTGAACCCAAATCAAACCATAGGAAGTCATGCTCAGCAATTACTCTGGTACGGGAAATAGCATGATAAAAACCAATTAAAATTGGCATCTGAATAATTAATGGAAAACAACCTGCCAATGGATTAACTCCATGTTTTTGGAATAACGCCATTGTTTCTTGCTGTAATTTTTGTTGAGTTGCTTGATCCTTTGATTTGTACTTTTCTTTAAGAGCAGCCATCTCTGGTTGAACAGCTTGCATAGCCTTTGAACTTCTTGTTTGTTTAATCATTAATGGTAAAATGGCTAATCTGATAATGATTGTTACTAGGATAATCGAAATCCCAAAGCTTCCACCAACCAAATCTGCTGCCTTTACGATTAATAATGATAAAGGATAAACAATGTATTCGTTCCAAAAGCCCTTGCTCTCTGGTGTAATCGCCTGGTTATATTCCGTACATCCGGAAAGAAGCGCAATTAGAAAAATCAAACCCACAGTCAAAAATATTCGTTTTTTCAAGCGTATTATCCTCCTAAATCAAATAATTGTTCATTTTCATTTAAAAAAAGAAAAAACTCTTTAGCTAAACAATTCGACTAATTAATAAACAACAATACAATACCACTATTTCCAAAAGATTCCAAAGTAGAATTAAGAAAGCTTTTCTTTCTTTTCTATAAATAGAAACCGACACTAGCAATATTTTATCATCTTTTTACTAAGAAGAAAGTATTAATTTATGAACACAAATTAATGTTTTACTCTAGCGAAAGCGCTTTTAATAAAATCTATCATTCTTCTGGTAGACGATTTAATGATTTTGATAATTTCAATACATGAATTAAGCTCTTTTTCACTTCATGAAAGCTCATTTCAGCTGTTGGCTTCCTAGCAATAATTACATAATCGTGACCAGGTTTAATATAATCCTTCAATTCCAAAAATGTCTGGCGTGTGTATCTTTTAACTCGATTGCGTGTAACGCTATTTCCGATCTTTTTACTTACAGAAAGCCCAATCCGGAATTTATCCTGCTCAGTCTTTTTCAATAAGTAAACGATGAATTGTCGATTGGCATATGATTTCCCTTGTTTAAATACAAGTTGAAATTCTTTATTTTTTTTAATACGAAGTTCTTTCTTCAAATCATCACACCCTCAATCCTAGGAGGATCTATGTATTAGAAATAGGCTTTGTTAAACTAGTCTGTTGATTTCCGTTCCAGGCACGAGCGGTTCGCAGGCTCACCCGTGAGCCTCCTTCGGTCGTTCCTTCCTTCGGAGTCTCACTCAGCTCGTGCTCCCTGCAGGAGTCTGCGTGCCTTCCACTCCAATCAACAGGGGTTAAAAAATCAACAATAATCTTTAACACAGCCAAGAAATAAAATAGAGAAAAAAGACCACTGACGTTTCAGTGGCCTAAGCTGATAATACTTTTCTTCCTTTTTGACGACGACGAGCTAAAACATTTCTGCCGTTCGAACTGCTCATTCGGCTACGGAAACCGTGAACTTTACTATGTTTACGTTTGTTTGGTTGATACGTTCTTTTCATATATTACACCTCCCTGAGGATAACTGTTAAAGACAGTCCTTACAATTATAAAGAGGTAACTGTAATTTTGTCAACTCTTTAAATAATATTATTCAATTTGTCCAAACTAAACGAACAAATTATTTTTTCGATTTATTTTAACCGATGTCTATAAAAAGTCCAAGAGCTATTTCACCCAATTTTTCCAAAGAAGTCCTCCCCCAATAATTAACGATCCACTTATCAAAAAAAATACATTTACCCCGTTTTTAACAGGCTGTGGATAATTTTCGACATGGATTTTTATTATCCACAGCAGATATTGACAGGTTTTTCACAGATTAATAGGTTGT
>CALCRD010000302.1 GCA_937894355.1 uncultured Bacillus sp. | reverse complement strand
GTCGGACATAACTCGCAGGAAGTCGGACATAACTTGCAGGAAGTCGGACATAACTCGCAGGAAGTCGGACATAACTTGCAGGAAGTCGGACATAACTTGCAGGAAGTCGGACATAACTCGCAAGAAGTCGGACATATGCCTCGAAAAGGCCGAATATATTCAAATAATATCTCGGAATCCTAAAAAATGAGCTGCTTTAAGAAAGAAATCATCAATTCTTGCTGATTTCTTTCATCAAATTTGAAGAATTCTACCTAAAAACACAAAAAGGAGCGATATAAAAAATCACTCCCAATCATCCTGACACACAACTTTTACTTTTTATTCTTCAGCAACATCACTACACCAAATACAATTAACAAAATCGGCCAAAACTGCCAAATAGATGCTGCTTTGGATTCAATAATTCCCAACCAATCAGTTATGCGATTCTGGAACAATAATCCACCTGCGATGAGTAGAAATAAGATCCCCTGCGAAAGCCCTGCGCCAGTTTTTTGAAACCTCAGAATCATCGCTAGTGCAATGATTAACAGGAAAACACCAAGGGAATCTGGCCAAATTTTCAAATTGGTGATGACATAAAAATGAAGTCCAAAGCCAAATAAAATCACGCCGGGAAAAATCATTTCAGTTTCTTTTCCCATGTAGCCCTGCCATAATAAGGCAACTCCAACAATCATTAATAGGCTAGGCCAATCAAAAAATTGTTGCAGGAAGGGTATTTTTGTATATGGCAGGAGAAAATATCCTCCAAAGCCAATCAACACAATTGCCGAAAAATATTGTCGCTTTTTCATGATATTCCTCACTTTCTAAAAAGGTTCACTTGAATATTCGTCATTATTTTGATACTGTACAATAAGAAACATTATGTCGACATATATCACAGTATGTAATTAAACATTTTATCGAACTTATTTCTATCATTAAAGTAACTTGCATATCATTCACGGTCAATAGGCAATTATTAATTTAGCATATCACAAGGTGGATGTCCCTAAATATTGCCCGTTAATGTGAAATAAATGAAATTCTACTACTAGTAATAGTGGAATTAGGGTGTTTTGGATTCCATTATGGTTGAGTCAGATTTTCTTTATCTGTCACATTTTTTTTAAGTTGAAAAAAAAACGCATGTTATAATGAGATATGCGAATATGCAAATTTATGGGGGGTCGCTTAGTAAATGCATATTATTGTTGTCGGTCTTAATTATAGAACTGCCCCTGTCGAAATACGAGAGCGTTTGACATTTAACGAGGCAAACATAGGGGATGCAATGGAAACATTGAGATCGAAAAAAAGCATCCTTGAAAATGTAATTTTATCAACATGCAACCGTACCGAAATATTTGCGGTCGTTGATCAACTCCATACTGGCCGGTACTATATTAAAGAATTCTTATCTGAGTGGTTTCAACTGCCGCAAGAAGAATTTACACCGTATCTGTTTATTTATGAACAAGATGGAGCAGTTGAACATTTGTTTAAAGTTACTTGTGGTTTAAATTCGATGGTCTTAGGGGAAACACAAATTTTAGGACAAGTACGTTCTAGTTTCTTGTTTGCGCAAACTAAGAATACGACAGGAACGGTATTTAATCAGCTTTTCAAACAAGCGATTACCGTTGCGAAACGCGGACATTCCGAAACAGATATTGGAGCTAACGCTGTATCTGTCAGCTATGCTGCTGTTGAATTAGCAAAGAAAATTTTTGGTTCACTCGATCAAAAACATGTGCTTATATTTGGCGCTGGTAAAATGGGTGAGCTTGCGATTCAAAATCTCCATGCCAATGGGGTTAGCAAAGTAACCGTAATTAATCGGACCTTTGAAAAAGCACAAGGTTTAGCTAGTCGTTTCGCAGGTGTTGCAAAAACGATTCAAGAGCTTCAAACTGCGTTAACTGAAGCTGATATTCTAATTAGCTCCACTGGTGCTACTGACTTTGTCATTACAAAAGAGATGATGGTCAACATTACAAAAGTGCGCAAGGGGAAACCACTGTTCATGGTGGATATCGCCGTACCGCGTGACCTTGATCCGCAAATTGCGGAATTAGATGGTGTCTTTTTATACGATATCGATGATTTAGAAGGTATTGTGGAAGCCAATTTACAAGAACGTAAAATTGCCGCAGAAGCCATTATGCTGATGATTGAAAAAGAAATTGTCGATTTCAAACAGTGGTTAAATTTACTGGGAGTAGTACCAGTTATTTCCGCTTTACGTGAAAAAGCACATCAAATTCAATCTGAGACTATGCAAAGCATCGAAAGAAAGCTTCCGCATTTATCAGAGCGAGACGTAAAAGTGTTAAATAAACATACCAAAAGTATTATCAATCAGATGCTAAAGGATCCAATTCTTCAAGCAAAAGAACTAGCTTCTGATCAGGATGCATCGCAATCTTTAGATCTATTTATAAAAATCTTTAACATAGAAGATTTAGTGGAAAAACAGATTGAAAAAAGAGCAGCCGAAACTAGACAGGAAAAGGTTTATGCACCACAGGCTTCCTTCCAAGCATAAGTGAGGTTCTGTCCATGTTTAATTTTTATATGACCCGGCTGCACGAACTAACTGTTCTTGTGTACGCCTTAAGTGTACTTTTATATTTTTATGATTTTCTTCATAATAACCGGAAGGCCAATCGTGTGGCCTTCTGGTTACTTGCATTTGTATGGGCGTTGCAAACGGCATTCTTTATTGTCTATATGATGAAAATGGGTAGGTTTCCGGTCTTAACGATTTTTGAGGGACTCTATTTCTATTCTTGGGTCTTGGTCACGCTTTCACTAGGGATCAATCGTTTCCTAAGAATGGACTTTATCGTCTTTTTTACCAACATACTCGGTTTTGTCGTCATGGCGATTCATACATTTGCACCTGTGCAGCATGATTCGGTAGTATTGGCTCAAAAGCTAATTTCTGAATTACTGTTGATTCATATAACTATGGCAATTCTTTCGTATGGGGCTTTTTCCTTATCTTTTGTATTTTCACTATTGTACTTAATTCAATATGATTTATTGAAACGAAAGAAATGGGGAAAAAGATTAATACGGATAGCTGATTTATCAAAATTAGATCACTTTAGCTATGTATTAAATGTTATAGGTGTGCCAATGATGCTATTAAGTCTCATTTTAGGAATGCAATGGGCTTTTATTAAAGTACCAGAATTAGAATGGTACGATTCCAAAGTAATAGGGTCATTTGTTGTGTTATGTACCTATAGCATCTATCTGTATTTGCGAGTAAGGAAGAATTTTAATGCGAAAACTCTGGCATTGTGGAACATAGCATCATTTTTAATTGTTTTGTTAAACTTCTTTTTATTTGGTCAACTTTCATCTTTTCATATTTGGAACGTTTAAATTAGGAGGCAATCATGAGAAAAATTATTGTAGGTTCAAGACGAAGCAAGCTTGCGTTAACACAAACGAACTGGGTTATTGATCAATTGAAGAAGCTCGATCCTTCCTTTGATTTTGAAGTGAAGGAAATCGTCACAAAAGGTGACCGAATTCAAGATGTTACACTTGCTAAAGTTGGCGGTAAAGGTCTTTTTGTAAAAGAAATTGAACAAGCAATGCTTGATAAAGAAATCGATATGGCAGTTCATAGTATGAAAGATATGCCGGCCGTTCTTCCAGAGGGTCTAGTAATTGGTAGTATCCCTAAGCGTGAAGACGCTCGTGACGTACTCATTTCCAAAGATCGTTTGAAATTTGACCAATTGAAGCAAGGTGCTGTTATTGGGACTAGCAGTCTACGTCGCAGTGCTCAGCTGTTAGCACAACGTCCTGATTTGGAAATCAAATGGATTCGAGGAAATATCGATACACGAGTGGGTAAACTTGAATCTGGTGAATACGATGCGATTATTTTAGCAGCAGCTGGGTTATACCGTTTAGGCTGGGCATCAGATGTTATCACCGAATTTATCGATGCCGAACTTTGTGTTCCAGCAGTTGGTCAAGGGGCATTATCAATCGAATGTCGTGGAGATGACCAAGAATTATTAGCATTGTTTGAAAAATTCACATGTAAAAATACAGAACGTGCTGTTCGTGCTGAACGTGCTTACCTTGCAAAAATGGAAGGCGGTTGCCAAGTTCCGATTGCTGGTTATGCCCAAGTTAACGAACAAGATCAAGTAGTATTGACAGGTCTAGTTGCCTCTCCAGATGGCAAAATCATTTATAAAGAGCAAGTAACTGGTGATAACCCTGAAGCAATTGGTGATTTAGTAGCCAAGCGTATGATTGAAAAAGGGGCCAAAGAATTAATTGATCAGGTAAAACGGGAGCTTGAAAATGAATGATCGCTTCATCGCCTCTGCTGAATAAAAAAATTCTCATTCCAAGGGGAAAAGGACAAGCAAAGCCCTTTTCCGATTTGGTGAAACAAAACGGAGGGATTCCAGTTGAAGTCCCTCTAATTGCATTTCGTGCTGTTAACAGAAATGCTGAAATAGATGGGATGTTAACGAATCTCGATACATATGATTGGGTTTTTTTAACAAGTAATGTGGCAGTTGACACTTTTTTTAGCCTGCTAAAGGAAAATGAAAAGAGCAAGTTACCTAAGGTGGCAGTGATAGGAATAAGAACGAAGCAGCTGCTGTTAAATCGAGGGATTCCAGTTGAGTTTACTCCCTCTGAATATGTGGCTGAAGGTTTTGTCAAAGAGTTTTTGCCACTTGTTAAACAAGGTTTGAGAGTGTTCTTGCCAAAAGGCAATTTAGCGCGAGATTATATTGCCGAAGCACTAAGAAAACATGGAGCGATTGTTGATGAAGCCATCATCTATGAAACCTACGCCCCAGAGGAAAGCAAGAGCAAGCTTGCACAAATATTGAACAACGCAGAATTAGATATTTTAACATTTACAAGTCCATCGACAATCGACCATTTTATTGAAGTTGTCGAAGAATACAACTTGTATGATAAGATAGACAAACTTTTTGTGGCAGTGATAGGGCCGGTAGCAAAAAAGCGAGCACTAGAAGTAGGGCTACCAGTTCATGTCATGCCAAAAGACTATACCGTAAAAGACATGGTTCAAGCTATTATCGATAACCTGAATCAAGAAGCACTCGATAAATAGGAGGTTTTTTTTATAATGGAAAACTTACATTTTACCCGCCATCGCAGATTGCGGTCAACGGCCAATATGCGGGCATTAGTTCGTGAAAATCAATTAAGTGTCAATGACTTTATCTATCCGATCTTTGTCATCGAAGGAAACAATATTCGTAATGAAATTTCATCGATGCCTGGTATTTATCAACTTTCAATTGATAACCTTGCAGCAGAAATGGATGAAGTCGTGTCTTTAGGAATTAAATCAGTATTGCTGTTTGGGATTCCGAACGAAAAAGACGAATGCGGATCAGGTGCTTTCCATGACCACGGAATCGTCCAAGAAGGAACACGCTTTATTAAAGAACATTATCCAGACGTACTTGTCGTAGCTGATACATGTTTGTGCGAATACACTAGTCACGGTCATTGTGGCGTCATCGAAAACGGAACAGTCCTAAACGATCCTTCCCTTGATTTGCTCGTACAAACTGCAGTAAGCCAAGCTCGTGCTGGTGCAGATATCATTGCACCATCTAACATGATGGATGGATTTGTGGCAGCAATTCGTGCTGGCTTAGACGAAGCTGGCTTTGAAAATATACCAATCATGTCATATGCCGTAAAATACGCATCAGCATTTTACGGACCATTCCGTGAAGCAGCTGAAAGCACACCACAGTTCGGTGATCGCAAGGCTTATCAAATGGACCCAGCTAACCGTCAAGAGGCAATCCGCGAAGCAGAGTCTGACGTCCTTGAAGGTGCTGACTTCCTAATCGTAAAACCTGGTATGCCATACTTAGATATCGTTCGTGATGTGAAAAACAACTTTAACCTACCAGTCGTTATTTATAACGTCAGCGGTGAATATTCCATGGTCAAAGCAGCAGCTCAAAAAGGCTGGATTGATGAAAAAGGTGTTGCCATGGAAATGTTAACTGGCATGAAGCGTGCTGGTGGCGATCTAATCATCACTTATTATGCTAAAGACGCTGCTAGATGGTTAAAAGAACAATAATAATTAACCGATTAACAGTGAACGATAAAAGAAAAGAAGCGGTTTAATCGCCGCCAAAAAACGATAATGATAACAAGGAGATAGTCATGCGCACATACGAAAAATCAATCGCAGCCTTCCAAGAAGCTAAAACCTTAATGCCGGGCGGTGTTAATTCACCTGTACGTGCATTTAAATCAGTTGATATGGACCCGATTTTCATGGCCAAAGGAAAAGGCTCAAAAATCTATGATATCGATGGAAATGAATATATTGATTACGTATTATCATGGGGACCACTTATCTTAGGTCATACAAATGATCAAGTTGTGGAAGCTATCAAAAAAGTTGCCGAGCTTGGAACAAGCTTTGGAGCACCAACTTTAATTGAAAATGAAGTGGCAAAGCTTGTCAGAGAACGGGTTCCATCAATTGAAATCATTCGAATGGTTTCATCTGGTACCGAGGCAACGATGAGTGCATTACGCTTAGCTCGCGGCTATACAGGCCGTAATAAAATTCTGAAATTCGAAGGCTGCTACCATGGCCATGGCGACTCTCTGTTAATCAAAGCAGGTTCAGGCGTAGCCACACTTGGTTTACCTGACAGCCCTGGAGTACCAGAAGGCGTTGCTAAAAACACCATCACAGTTCCTTACAACGACTTAGCAGCCGTAAAATATGCATTCGAGCAATTCGGCGACGATATCGCTTGTGTAATTGTTGAGCCAGTTGCAGGAAACATGGGAGTAGTTCCGCCACAACCAGGCTTCCTAGAAGGCTTACGTGAAATCACTAGCCAATCTGGCGCATTACTAATATTTGATGAAGTAATGACGGGATTCCGTGTTGGTTATAATTGTGCTCAAGGACATTTTGGCATCACTCCAGATATAACTTGTTTAGGAAAAGTAATCGGCGGTGGACTTCCAGTTGGGGCCTACGGTGGGAAAGCGGAAATCATGGAGCAAATTGCCCCAAGTGGACCGATTTACCAAGCAGGAACCTTGTCTGGTAACCCATTAGCAATGGCGGCTGGATTAGCAACATTAAGCCAGTTAACTCCTGAAAGCTATACAGAATTTAATCGTAAAGCCGACATGCTCGAAGCAGGTTTTAAAGCTGCAGCTGAAAAATATAATGTTCCTTTGACTTGTAACCGTGCCGGCTCAATGATTGGCTTCTTCTTTACCAATGAAAACGTAATTAATTACGAAGCTGCAAAAACTTCTGATTTGGAATTTTTTGCTAACTATTTCCGTGAAATGGCCAACCAAGGAGTATTCCTACCGCCATCACAATTTGAAGGAATCTTTTTATCAACAGCACACACTGATGAAGATATCCAAAAAACAATTCAAGCAGCTGAAATTGCTTTCTCAAAGCTTAAAGGCTAATACTTTTATAAAAAAAAGAAGCCAAGGACCGATTTTTTCGGTTCCTTGGCTTCTTTTAGTGGGAACATGAAATTTAAAACCAAGCTAAAAAAGCTAGATCAAGCGTCGACCTCTAAAGTAAGAAAATTTGGGTTTATGGAGTGGTGTTTTATCATTTTGTAGTCAGCTTTTTGGGTATTTTATGAATATTTTACCTAGTACCAGTATAGGTATAAGAGGTAAATGGGTATTTTGAGTTAGATTTTGTTATTTTATATTGCGTATTATTGGAAATTCCTCATTTGGAGCTGGAGATAATTGGCTATCTTGTTTGCAATTAACAAAATACCTATTTCCCGGGGTTGATTTCATCGGAAAAAAAGTAATATTAAGGAAATAATGTAAAAATAAGTGGAAGAAAATCACTATACCTACACGGGTATAACGGTGAAATCGATAATATAGCTAATGTATTGGGGACAAATAATTGAAAATTGCTAGCAGATTGGGTATTCAATGAGGCTTATTGGAGACAAATCACTCAAAAAAGCTAGCACATCTGTCCCCAATAGACCTTATTGGGGACAAAAAACCTAAAATTGCTAGCAGATTGGGTATTCAATAAACCACGACACTTTCCGATAACCCCAATATTTGCATTAGAGGGAGAATTCACTGAAGCTTTATATTACGGAATTTTAGAAAAAACAACCCCGCATGAATTGTGCCCCCCCAACCAATGCCTTGTGGGTCTTATTTTTTAGAAAGAAAAGATTTTATTTAGAAGGAAAATACTGGGTGCCTCCTCTTTTCTAGTCATAAAAAAATCCGGCTATTCATAAATTGTAAATGAAATAGTGATTTTAGGGATTGGGAAATGAAGGGAGGAAGTCGCTTGTCTCAAGAAAATCAATCGTACTTACGATTTTCCTTAGAAGAGTCAGTGTGGTTTCAAAAAGGACAGGAAGTAGCCGAATTAGTTTCGATCTCTTTGGATCCAAACATAACGATCGTTGAAAACGATTTGTATGTAGCCATTCGGGGATCGCTTGAATTAACAGGCGAATATAAACGGTTTCAAGAGGAAGAAGAATCGGAAAAAGAGGATGATATCACTGCGCCAAAATTTATCCAAACTGTAGAAGAAAGAGATGAAGGGATTTGCGAGTTCATACATCGATTTCCTGTGGACATTACGATTCCCAATAATCGAATTCAAAGCGTCTACGATATTGATGTAACAGTAGACTCCTTTGATTGCCTACTTCCTGAGCGAAGTTGTCTTAAGCTAATCGCCGATTTGACTATTTCAGGTTTATATGGTGAGCAACAGAACGTTCCACTAGTTGATGTAGAGCGTGAACCAGAGCTTGAGCCAAACGTTGAACCAGACCTTGAGTCGATTCAAACTAGACCTGAATATGCTCAAGAAGAAATAGATTATGGCCAAGAACAACCAAGCTATTGGAATGAGACAGCAGAAAGTCAGGAATTTCTAGCGGCGGTACGCCAGAGTGAATATGATGAACAAGATGAACAAACAGGTGAAGATGATGCAACAAGCAAGCCTTATCTTAATGCCATTCTGGGAAGACCAGCAGAAACTGAAACTGAAACTGAAGAAAATGAGTTTGAGTTTGACGATGAAATTTACAAACCTTTTAGTGCTGAGGCGAAAAAACAGCCTGAAATTGCCCCTGCGCCTGAATACAGTTGGGGGAAGCAGCATCAAGCAAAAGTAGAAAATAATACACTAGCAGATGAAGCTGTTCCAAAAAAACCAGAGGTTTCCTATTCTGCACAGCGTGAAAATCAGACAGACGCCGTAACAGGACATGATGAGGATTATAATAGTCCTGAGACTCCAGTTTCCAATGTTGAGCAATTTGAAGAATCACCTTCCGTTTCTTCCGAACAACAAAAAGTAAAAAAGAAGAAATCTTCAAAGAAAAAAAGTATGTCTATTGCCGAATTTTTAGGTAGGAAGACCGAGAATGAGGAACATGTTAAGTTGAAGGTTTGTATTGTTCAGAATGGCGAAACACTTGATAGCCTTTCTGAGCGTTATGAACTACCTGTGCAACAAATTCTAAGAGTGAACCATTTAGAAGCAAGCCAGGATGTGTACGAAGGGCAAGTATTGTATATTCCTGAAGGAGCTGCCCATCGATAAATTCTAAAGAAAGCAGGTTGTTAGACGCCTGCTTTCCTGTTTTTTTCTTTAGGCTTTACGCCGTTAATGTAAAATCCAAAAGCCGATTTTACTATCCAGTCGTTTCCGCTTTTCTAACTAGTTAAAAATGTTTTTTGAAACTAGATTAGTGTCTAGCTCCAGCGCCTAGCGTCTAGTGAACTTCCGCCCCTCTCCCTACGATAAGTCAACATCGAAGTGAAAACCGCACTTCGTGTTTCCTTTATCTCAGTCGATGGGCTATAAGTTCATACGCCGCTGACCAAGGCGCTTGCGCTTTTCTAATGTTTGAAAGAGAGTGAAGTTATATGAGTGGTAAAGACATTTTTGAGGCCCTTTCACCAGTTTTGCTAAATTACGGTTTACAGCCCTATTATATTGAAGAATTTGGCAAGATTCATAAGATTTATTCCAATAATGGCGTATTCGCTTTAAAATCTGTATCCCCGACACTGGGAACTGATTTTATCCGCCAAGTCCAGTTTCTTTATCAGAAGGGATATAATCGGATTGTGCCCATTTATCCGACAATGGATGGGCGTTATGCTGTTCTGTACCAAAATACGCTTTATTATTTAATGCCATGGCTATCAAATGAAGAAAAAGAAGACCATATTGAGAAAAACAAACAGTTATTTCGGGAGTTAGCCAGATTGCACATGTTATCAACAAAGGAAGTTAAAATCAGCAAGGATGAACGAAAGGTCCATTATGAAACAACCTTACTTCTTTTAGAAAAAGATGAGGAATTTATTAAAGGTTTTATCGAACGCTGTGAGAGCAAAGTATACATGGCGCCGTTTGAGTTGCAATTTTGTATGTATTACCATGACATTTATCAGGCAATCGGCTATTCAAAACGGAATCTGGAAGCTTGGTATGAGAAAACCAAAGAGGAAGAAAAAGTTAGAACGGTCATTACCCATGGGAAATTTTCTTCGGAGCATTTTTTGTATGACGATCGAGGGTATGGCTATTTTATGAATTTCGAAAATGCTAAACCAGGGTCACCCTACCACGATCTGCTTCCCTATTTATCTCGGAGTTTGAAAGGCTATCCTAGAATGTGCGAAGAATGCGTTGATTGGCTTGTTACTTACGATAATTACTATCCTTTGAAGGAAGGTGAAAGATTGCTGATGTTAAGTTATTTCGCCCACCCTGCTTCGATTATGCGGGTGGTACAGAATTATCATAAACAGCAATCTAGGGTAAATGAACGAAAATTTTCTCAGAAGCTGCAACGACAATATTGGCAGTTGAAAAACATTGAATACATTTGTATGAGATTAGAGGAAATTGAACGGCAAAAGAAACAGCAGCAGGAAGCACAAGAAAAAGCCCAAAATGACTAAGTCATTGAAGGGCTTTTTTTATGGCTGTGTTAAAAATGGCCGTTGATTTCCTCTCCAGGCACTTCGCTTTCCGCGGGCGGTAGCGGGAAGCCTCCCCGGCACTTTGTGCCTGAGGAGTCTCCCCTGCCCCGTACTCCCGCAGGAGTCTTCGTGCCTTCCGCTCCAATCAACTAGGTTCATTGAACATTAACATAGCCTTTTATAAAAAATATTTATGATACAGAGAGATATTTGGCATAGCTATTTTTACGAAACTTTGCTTAACGGGCGCTGGCATTTTTTTAAATAAAATCGAATTGAAAGCCTAAGGCTAGTAGAATCAGGATGCTCAATAGGAGAACGTCGAAGGTAGTCGGTAGGAGAATGGTCCTGATTCCTTGAAAAATACAAAACGGGACAGCGAATTGCCTACAAACACCACGAAACGATCGCAGCCAAGATGGGAGTGCATAAGGGTTGTATTTTCTCTTCACCGTTTTACCTCCTTCAAAGGTATCTTATTGTATTCTATGCCTAGCTTTTTACAAAAGTGCTAAAAAAAGATGAAACGCACCCAGAAAAATGAATAGATTACAAAAAATTCGGCTATTATGTTGACGAGAATCCCCCTTTTTAGGTAGTATAGCTTATAGAATTAAATGTACGAAATTGCGTATTTCGACTTAGCATTCAATGAAAATTTTAATAAATGGCTGTTTTGGTAAAGATTGTTGTTAAAATCTTAAACCCGATTTTAACGTGTTAACAGCTATTTTGTAGCTCGAAAGTAAATTTGCAAGCTCTTTTCTCATAGATGTTGGATGTCTTAATGTCTAAAAATAGCCTAAACACTTCGTTTTCATCTTGAAAAGCAACAAATTTTGAGAAAAGAGCATAATAAATAAAAGCAAAGATAGGGAAGAGTACAGTGTAAGTCTGTTATTAGAGAGGGAAGCCATTAGCTGAAAGGCATCCTAAACAGCCCATTGGAAGGTCGCCCTTGAGCATCTCCTGCGAACTTAAGTTTCTAGTAGTTGGAGACGGGACATCCGTTACCAAAGTAAGTGCCAATTAGGTTTTTTTGCCTATTGGAAAAAAGGTGGTACCGCGAAGCAAACTCCATTCGTCCTTTTCAAAGACGAATGGAGTTTTTTGTTTTTTTTACAGTATGAAATTGGAGGAATTCAAAAATGGATACAAAAGAAATTACGATGCCAACTAAATATGATCCACAGGCAATTGAACAAGGACGTTATGATTGGTGGCTTAAGGGCAAATTTTTTGAAGCGAAGAGTGACGAAACAAAACAACCCTATACAATTGTTATTCCACCGCCGAATGTAACCGGTAAGCTTCACTTAGGACATGCCTGGGATACGACGCTTCAAGATATTTTGACAAGAATGAAACGGATGCAAGGCTATGACGTTTTATGGTTACCAGGAATGGACCACGCCGGTATTGCGACTCAAGCAAAGGTAGAAGAAAAACTTCGTAACGAAGGAAAATCGCGCTATGATTTAGGCCGTGAGAAGTTTGTTGAAGAAACATGGAACTGGAAGGAAG
>CALCRD010000301.1 GCA_937894355.1 uncultured Bacillus sp. | reverse complement strand
CGGGAATCATTATTCTGCTAGTTCTTAAGTTGAATTTGGCCATTGATTTTACACACGGTACGCGGATTGAGGTACTTTCAGATCAACCGCTTACAGCTGAAAAATTCAAATCAGAGCTTAGTAAATTTGATTTGCCAACAGACGATGTTATCATTTCTGGAGAAGAAAAAAATATCGGAGTTGCTCGCTTTAAAGAAGATTTATCTAAAAATGAAATCGCCAAAGTTAAGTCGCAGTTTAAATCCGAATTTGGTGCAGAGCCAAATGTTAGTACGGTTACACCGACAGTAGGTAAGGAATTGGCAAAAAATGCTCTCAAAGCACTGTTGATTTCTTCACTGGGATTAATTCTGTTCGTGACGTTCCGGTTTGAATTGCAAATGGCCGTGACCGCTGTAATCGCTCTGTTATACGCTGCATTCTTCGTCATCCCATTCTTTAGTATCATTCGAATGGAAGTCGATATCACATTTATTGCGGCCATCTTAACGATTGTCGGGTACTCGATAAATGACACGATTGTAACCTTCGACCGGATGCGCGAAAATATGCAGAAACGGCGAAAGTTAAAATCATTTGAAGACATCGCTGATGTGGTCAATACCAGTATCCGCCAAACACTTGGCCGTTCGTTAAATACCGTACTAATGGTTACATTAACGGTCGTTGCCATGCTTATATTCGGAAGTGAATCGATTCGTCCATTTTCCATTGCCTTAACAGTTGGATTAGTGGTCGGTACCTACTCTTCCATTTTCATTGCCGCTCAATTATGGGTAGAATGGAAAGCTAAAGAATTAAAGAAAAAAGGCGTTATAAACACATACAAAGAGAAACGCAGAAGTTCCGATCAACCGCAGGTTTAATTTTATTTTTATAAAAAATGGCTGATTTCGTAAAGATTGTTGTTAAAATCTTAAACCCGATTTTAACTAGGTAACAGCTATTTTGTAGCTTGAAAGTAAATTTGCAAGCTCTTTTCTCATAAATGTTGGCTGTTTTACTGTCTAAACGTAGTCTAAACACTTCGTTTTCATCTTAAAAAGCAACAAAGTTTGAGAAAAGAGCCTAAAAAAAAGTCATTTGGCGATAATTTCGCTGAATGACTTTTTTTGATATACACCCCTAATTTTCGGGCAACATACTCTAGAAGAGGATTCGAGGAGTGATAAGCATTGGAAACTACTGAAAAACTAGATACGAAAGACCGTTTTAAGCAGGCAGAATTTGCAGCGATGGTTGGGATTGTCGGGAATATCCTATTAGCTGTGGCAAAATGGGTAATTGGCGTTTACGCAAACAGTAAAGCGCTGATAGCAGATGCGGCAAATTCCACTTCAGACACAGCAGGTTCGCTGGCAGTTCTTATCGGATTAAAAGCAGCTAAACAGCCCCCTGATAAGGATCATCCCTATGGACATGGTAAGGCGGAATCAATCGCAGCTATTATTGTATCTGTTTTACTAGTGTTAGTTGGATTTGAAATAGGTAAAGCATCATTTGCATCATTTTTTGAACCGATTAAACCTCCTAAAATCATCGCTATATTTGTTGTCGTCCTATCGATGTTAATCAAGGAAGGGATGTTTCGTTACAATTATCGTTTAGCCAAAAAGTTGAATAGTGATGCATTAATGGTTACGGCATATGACCATCGTTCCGATGTGTACGCCTCAGGTGCTGCTCTAATCGGGATAGGCTGTTCCATTTTCGGTGGGAAATTTGGAATGCCCTGGCTTGTCTACGCCGACCCGTTTGCCGGAATTGTTGTTTCAATTATGATCTTAGGCATGGCCTGGAAGCTTGGAAAAGAATCGATTCACAATACACTTGATCACGTCCTTCATGATGATGAGACACAACAATTACGAGAAATTGTCGAGAGATTTCCCGAGGTTAAAAAAATTGGCGAGCTCCACGCTAGGGAACACGGCCATTATGTAATCATTGATTTGAAAATAGCGGTTGACCCGAACATGACCGTTGAGGAAGGTCACAAAGTAGGCAAAAGGGTAAAGAAAAAGCTAATGGAAGCGGAAAATGTGCACAATGTATTTATTCATATCAATCCTTTTAGACGAGATGGACTAGATGTTGACGAGGGGATTGAGGGGATAACTTAATTTGATAAGCGATGGCGATGCCGAGATTGGCGGAATTTGGAAGTCGTTGGCTAAAATGTGACTGAAATGTGGCAACGGCAAATAAATCTCGAAAATGGCAAATAAATCT
>CALCRD010000300.1 GCA_937894355.1 uncultured Bacillus sp. | reverse complement strand
TTCTAATAAATTTATAATGACCAACCCTGTATATTAGCAAAAATCATACATTATTTGTTTACTTGCAGCATCAATGTTTTTATTAAATCTGCCGCTGGAAGAGATTGAGCAAGTTTATAGCCCTGTCCTGCCCATAAAGACATGTACTTTGGATTATCTGACTGAACAGCCTCTTTTCTTAATTTTTGTGTCATATAATGAACTTGTGGATACGCAGCGGGTGCTTCCTTGTCATAAGTGGATAGAAAATAATTTACTAACCCTCTTGCACGCCTGCCCGTAAATGCGCGTGTAATATGAGTTGTAGTAAAGTCCGAATCCGTTAAAGCTTTTCTATATACTGGATTCGTCCCACTTTCTGGACAAAGGAGAAAAGCAGTACCTAATTGAGCAGCACTAGCCCCTGCCCCTAAAACAGCAGTAATCGTACAACCATCCATAATCCCTCCTGCCGCTATAATAGGAATATCGATTTCCTTTTTCACGATACTTATAAAAACGAGTAATCCATACTCTTCGTGAGGTTCCATATTATTTGAAAAGGAAGCTCGATGTCCTCCCGCCTCAATGCCTTGCAAACATAATGCATCGGCACCCGATTCATTTGCTATTTTTGCTTCTTCTAAATTTGTAACGGTAACAATTACGAAACTTCCATTTTGCTTTAATTCTTTTATAGTTTCAGTAGACGGACATCCAAAAGTAAAACTTACAACAGGTATTTTTTCTTCTTTGATTAAGTCAATTTTGTTATGCCAGTCATCATCATCCACGATTGGATCTCCAACTGTAGTTCCTAATAGTAATGCTTCTTTTTCTAACTTCGCTCGATAGTCGTCCACATTACAATTATCATTGATTTCATTTAGGTTAGGGACAAATAAATTTACACCAAAAATATTAGAAGACAAATTACGAAATTCTTGAATATCTTTTCTTAAATCTTCAGTTGTTTTGTATCCAGCAGCTAGAAAACCTAATCCTCCTGCATTGGATACCGCTGCGGCAAGAGCTGGCGTCGATACCCCTCCCGCCATAGGAGCTTGTATAATTGGGTATTTTAATTTATCTAACATACCGTTCTCCTTTTCATCGATGATTTAATATTCCGAAAATTAAATTTGTTTTTTTAGAAACTCAGGACTCTTCTCAAATCGAATACCAGTTAGAAGTAAGCCTGCGCCAACTAAAACTACACTGGCCGCACCCAGTAATACAGCATCATAATTCTGAGTGGCAGTTGAGATAATTCCAGCAATTGATGGCCCAATCATTTGTCCACCTGCATAGATAGATGTAAGAATGCCAATAATCCGACTACTATTAAATGGACTCATTTGGCGTGCTAATGTTGTAGCAAGGGTTGTGATTCCCATAAAAGTGGCTCCAAATAATAGAGCACTTAAAACTACCCCTATTTGAGATACCCATAAAGCTGGTAGCGCTATTCCGAAAGCTTGCAGTGTCATTGCTAACACCAAGGATTTAACAAATCCAATTTTTTTAGCTAACTCTGACCAGATAATACAAGATGGAATTGCAGCCAATCCAACCACCATCCACACTACGGTAGCATCACCATTAAAGCTCGGTATTTCTTTCGCGATAGATACAATAAATGTACCTGTCACAATATACCCTAACCCTTCTAATCCATAAGCTACAATTAGCCAAGGAATCCATTTTAAAGGAGGTACACATAGAGCACTTTCTTGTTTACTAGTTTTCTCAAAAGACAGTGGTTCGTCTTTCATGCTAATCCAAACTATCAAAACTAGTAGCATACTAACACCGGACAAACCTAACCATACGCCTTCCCAGCTGTATAAACGATTTAATATGGGTATCAGTAAACTTGATAAAAAAATGCCCAGCCCTACTCCACCATAGAAAATGCCAGACCAATTCAATTTATTTCTGATAGCTAGTTTATCTAGCACAATGCCAGAGGCCATCACAAAAACAATGGCGCTGGAAATACCGGATATAAAACGCAACCCATACCAAATAAAATAAGATTGAAATAAACCCATACTAGCTGTTGTTAGAATACTAATAACCAGACTCAACCTTAATATAAACGTTCTATGTTGCTTTACAGGAATAACTCCTACTAAAAATGCCCCAAGTAAATAGCCTGCATAATTACTTGTAGCAAGATAACCCCCTACTGCATTTGAAAACGAAAGATCACTTTGCATCAGTGGAAGAATTGGCGTATATGCAAACCTGCCAATTCCCATAGCAACGATTAAAGATAAAATACCGCCTAATAAAAAAATAGAAGAATGTTTAAATAAAATCACACCCCTTGTAAAATCATTATATAAATATCATAACTTTTTTTTGAATTATAGTATAATTCAGGTAAGTGATAGTTACCATCTTTTATTTATATAGCTAAATGGAGGGTTTACTTATGGACTTACATGCTTTGAATATTTTTAAATCTGTTGCCGAAAAAGGGAGTATTTCGCAAGCCGCTCGTGATCTTAATTACGCACAATCCAATATCACTACTAAAATTCAACAATTAGAAAACGATCTTCAAACCACACTATTTTACCGGAATAACCGTGGCACTACCTTAACTTCCAAAGGGAAGGTCTTATTAACATACGCTGAAAATATCTTTAATTTAATAGAAGAAACAGTCAAGGTGATGCAAGATAATCAAATTCCACAAGGCCCATTATCTATAGGCTCTATGGAAACAACTGCTGCTGTTCGCTTACCATCCTTACTATCGAAATATCACCACGAATATCCAAATGTAGACTTGAATTTAAAAACAGGGCCAACTCAACAAAATATTCAAGGGGTTTTGCATCATGAACTAGATGGGGCATTCGTTGCTGGTCCTATTGACCACCCAGAACTAACTCAAAAGACTGTTATCGAAGAGGACTTGGTACTAATTACAGATACTGTTCATCCTCCTTTGTCATCTATTAAAGATATCCAAACAAGGACGCTACTAGTGTTTCGAAGTGGCTGCACTTATCGGGCAAAACTCGAACAATGGTTGCATGATGAAGGAATTACCCCAAATAAAATAATGGAATTTGGTACACTTGAAGCAATTCTTGGCTGTGTCTCTGCAGGGTTAGGCATAAGTATGCTCCCCTATTCTGTTATAGAAATGCATTTACAAGCTGGGACAATTAAACATCATTCAATCCCAAATCCTTATGGAAAAGTTGAAACAATATTCATCTATAGGAAGGACACATTTATACCTACATCTTTAATTAAATTTATGGATATGTTTTGTGAGGAGAGAAACGCTTTTCAACATCCTATTTCTGTTCAATAATCAGAATAGTCAGTTTTAAATAACTAAAAAA